>NZ_BAAGGY010000006.1:0-138010 GCF_054658635.1 Agathobaculum sp. TL06 | reverse complement strand
GGAGTGGAAGTGCAGTAATGTATGCAGCGGACTGATACTAATAGGCCGAGGGCTTGACCTCATATTAGAGGTAATCCTCGTACTCTTTGCTGTGAGTTGTTATTGTTCAGTTTTCAGGGTGTAAACCTGAATAGTGCGTGTTAATGGTGACGAGGGTACACCTGTTCCCATTCCGAACACAGTAGTTAAGCTCGTTTACGGTGACAATACTTGGCTGGCGACGGCCCGGGAAGATAACTCAACGCGCACATGAAAACGCCAATCCGTTAAGGGTTGGCGTTTTGTTTTTGTTAAGATTGATCCTGGCCGCTGGCGTGGAACGTATTTTTCTGGTATGATAATATTAAGATTACATTAAGATAATGCTGGAGGAATGTGAATGAACAAAATCCTGAAAGAGAAATTGATGGAGTCGCTGTCTTCCGTACTCCCCATTACAGTGATCGTTTTGCTGCTTAGCGTTACAGTTGCGCCTATGCCTGTCGGGACGTTGATTCTCTTTTTGACAGGCGCGGTGCTTTTGATTATTGGGATGGCTTTTTTTTCGCTCGGTACGGATGTTTCTATGACGCCTATGGGCGAAGGCATCGGCGCGCAGCTGCCGAAAACGAAAAATCTGGCGATCGTTATCGGTATTACGCTGCTGATTGGTATTCTTATCACGATTGCAGAGCCGGACCTGCAGGTTTTGGCGGAGCAGGTGCCATCCATCCCTAATGCCATGCTGATCTGGACGGTAGCGGTTGGCGTCGGCCTGTTCTTCGTGATTGCCATGCTGCGCACCCTGTTCAAGATCCGGCTGGCGAATCTGTTGATTGTGTTTTACATAGGCGTTTTCGTGCTTTCTATTTTTGTTCCCAACGAATTTGTTTCGGTGGCGTTCGACTCGGGCGGCGTGACGACCGGCCCGATCACGGTTCCGTTCATCATGGCGCTCGGTATCGGCCTGGCCTCCATCCGTGGTGACCGTGACGCGCAGGACGACAGCTTCGGTTTGGTCGCGCTGTGCAGCATTGGGCCGATTCTGGCCGTGCTGCTACTGGGGATTTTCTACCGCGGCGGCGATCCCAGCTATACGCCGGTCACGGTGCCGGAGGTGCAGGACACACAGCAGGTAGCGCTGGTATTCCTGCACGACCTGCCGGAATATATTAAAGAGGTATGCTCCGCGCTTTTCCCGATTATCGTTTTCTGCGCGATATTCCAGCTTGTTTTCCGGCGTTTTCGCCGGCTGCAGCTGCAGAAGATCGGCGTCGGCTTTATTTATACCTTTGTTGGGCTGGCACTGTTCCTGACCGGTGTAAACGTCGGCTTCATGCCGGCCGGTCATTTCCTGGGACAACAGCTCGCCGGCGGGGGACATAGCTGGCTGCTGGTGCCGCTTGGCATGCTGATCGGCTATTTCCTGGTCACGGCCGAACCCGCAGTACATGTTCTGAACAGACAGGTAGAGACGATTACGAACGGCGCGGTATCCCAGCGCGCTATGATGCTGAGCCTTTCCATCGGCGTGGCCTGCTCGGTCGGCATGTCCATGCTGCGTGTGCTGACAGGGCTATCAATTTACTGGATTTTGGTGCCGGGCTATACGGTCGCGCTGGGGCTGACCTTCCTGGTACCCAAAATATTCACCGGTATCGCGTTCGACTCCGGCGGCGTAGCCTCCGGACCGATGACGACGACCTTCCTGCTGCCGTTTGCAATGGGAGCGTGTGAGGCGATGGGCGGCAATGTATTGACCGATGCGTTTGGAATTGTGGCGATGGTTGCAATGACCCCCTTGCTTACGATACAAATTCTTGGTATTCTATATAGGAAGAAGCAACGCCTTGCCGAAGCGGAGGAGGAACTGCCCGCCGCAGAGGATGAGGATGAAATCATCGTATTACAGGAGGATACGCTGCATGAGTGAGTATCAGCCCCAGATGACGATACACAGCGCAGTCGAGCTTGTTGTCGCGGTGGTCGATACGGCGCAGGCTGAGAGCGTGTTGCGCGTTTATCGGGAAAATCACGCGCTGGTCAGCTTTGAGTGCATGGCGCGGGGTACCGCGCGCACGGAAATGCTTGACCTGCTCGGTCTGGGCGAAACATCGAAAGCGATTGTGATGTGCCTTGCAGGGCATCAACTGGCGCAGCATCTGTTGGAACGGCTCGGCTATGAGCTGAAAATGCGTTACCCTGGCCGCGGCATCGCTTTTTCGGTGCCGGTCACAGGGATCGGTGTGCGTTGGCACAAGCTGCTGACACAGGCAGAACAAACGGAGGTGTTGGAGATGGACAGAGTGGAAAAGAAGGACGGTTTCGACGTAGTCGCAGTCGTCATGGAGCAGGGATATACCAATCTGGTCATGGACGTCGCGCGGAAAGCGGGCGCCCGCGGCGGTACGGTGATCTCCGCCCGCGGCATCGCGGAGGATGAGGTCAAGCAGTTTTTCGGCATCGAGATACAGGCGGAAAAGGAGATCGTTTTCCTCGTGGTCAAGGGCGAGGAGAAGCAGGAGATCATGACCGCTATTATGAAAGCGGTCGGCATGAAAACAAAAAGCCACGGCATTGTCCTGTCGCTTCCGGTATCCAACGCGATCGGTTTGGCGGATTAAAACGAACAGAGCGCCTGCACTATATATTGTGTAATATATGGTGTGGGCGTTTTTGCGTCTTCCGGCAGCTTTCCACACCGCGAACACAGCTTTATCCACAGGCGGCAGGTTGTCCACAGGGGATTATTCACATGGTCCACAGGGGAAAAAAGAAAAGATTAGAAAATGCAACAAGAAAAATTGCTGATTTCTTGTGATTCTGCCAAAAAGCCGAAATGGGCTTGACATTGTATAGGGATAGGGGTAAAATATCAAATACAGGCACAATATATGGTGCAGAAAAATAAAAAACACTACGAAACTTAGTAAGCGCCGCAAACGGCGGCGAAAAGGAAAGGGACAGCGAATATGATCCAGCAGATCATCAAAAGGGACGGCCGCCGCGCGCCCTTTGAAATCGATAAGATTGCAAGCGCGATCTTCGGCGCGGCGCAGGCGTCGGGCGGCCAGGACTATGAAATGGCGCGCGATCTGGCCGGACAGGTGGAAAAAGCGCTGGAAGCCGCTGCTGGAGACGAGATCCCTACCGTTGAGCAGATACAAGATACGGTAGAGAAGGTGCTGATTAAAAACGGACATGCCCGCACGGCAAAAAAGTATATCCTCTACCGGAATGAGCGCACACGCGTGCGCGAGATGAACACCAAGCTGATGAAGGTGTACGAGGATCTGACCTTCCAGTCCTCGCTCGAAAACGATGTCAAGCGCGAAAACGCCAACATCGACGGCGATACCGCGATGGGTACCATGCTCAAGTATGGTTCGGAGGGTGCCAAGCAGTTCTATGAGATGTTTATTCTCGACCCTGCGCACGCCAAGGCGCACCGCGAGGGCGATATCCATATCCACGACCTGGATTTTCTGACACTGACAACAACCTGCTGCCAGATCGACCTGCTGCAGCTGTTCTCCGGCGGTTTTTCGACGGGGCATGGATTCCTGCGCGAGCCGAACGATATCCGTTCGTATTCCGCGCTGGCCTGCATCGCCATTCAGTCCAACCAGAATGACCAGCATGGCGGACAGTCCGTTCCCAACTTCGACTACTCGATGGCGCCCGGGGTCAAGAAGACCTTCCGCAAGCTGTTCCGCGACAACCTGGCGAAAGCGCTGGAAGTATACGGCGCGGATGAGAACAATGAGGTGGATGCCGCGGCGCTGACCGAGCGGCTCGAACGCCAGACCGGCAAATGGGCCTGCCTGGCGGGCGGAAACGGCTATGACGAGGCTCTGACCGCCGCGCTGGGGGAGAACCTTGGCACGGAGGCAGCGGCCAAGTGCGTGCGCTTCGCCCGCAAATACGCGGATAAGGAAACCCGTAAGGCCACCTATCAGGCTATGGAGGCGCTGGTACATAATCTCAATACCATGCATTCCCGCGCGGGCGCGCAGATCCCGTTTTCCTCGCTCAATTACGGCACGGATACCTCGCCCGAGGGGCGCCTGGCGACCGAGCAGCTTTTGCTGGCGACCGAGGCGGGACTGGGCAACGGCGAAACGCCGATCTTCCCGATCCACATCTTCAAGGTCAAGGAAGGGATCAATTATAACGAGACCGACCCGAACTACGACCTGTTCAAGCTGGCCTGCCGCGTGTCGGCCAAGCGGATGTTCCCGAACTTCTCGTTCCTGGACGCGCCGTTCAACCGCAAATATTACAAGCCCGGCCATCCGGAAACCGAATGCGCTTACATGGGCTGCCGTACCCGCGTGATCGCCAACCGGTATGACCCCACGCGCGAGATCGTCACCGGCCGCGGCAACCTGTCGTTCACGTCGATCAACCTGCCGCGTATCGCGATCCGCAGCCACGGCGACATCGACTGGTTCTTTGAGGATCTCGACCGGAAAATCGATCTGGTATTCGATCAGCTGCTGGCCCGCTTCCGGATACAGGCGGCGAAAAAGGTGCGCAATTATCCGTTCCTCATGGGCGAGGGCGTATGGATCGACTCGGACAAGCTCGGACCGGACGATACGGTGGGCGAGGTGCTCAAGCACGGCACCCTGACGCTTGGCTTCATCGGCCTGGCGGAAACGCTCAAGGCGCTGATCGGCAAGCACCACGGCGAAAGCGACGAAGCGCAGAACCTGGGGCTGGAGATCGTCAGCCACATGCGCGAGCGGGTGGATAAGGCGGGCGAAAAATACGGCCTGAATTTCTCCCTGATTGCGACGCCGGCGGAGGGGCTGTCCGGCCGCTTCGTCAAGATCGACCGCCAGAAGTACGGAAAGATCGAGGGCGTGACCGATCGGGATTACTATACGAATTCGTTCCATGTGCCGGTATATTATCCGATCTCGGCGTTTGAAAAGATTGTGCGGGAGGCGCCCTACCATGAGCTGACCAATGGCGGCCACATCAGCTATATCGAGCTGGACGGCGACCCGACGCAGAATTTGGAGGCGTTTGAGGCGGTCGTCCGCGCGATGAAAGAGGCGGGCATCGGCTATGGCGCGATCAACCATCCGATCGACCGCGACCCCGTGTGCGGCTATACCGGTATCATCGGTGAAACCTGCCCACGCTGCGGACGGCATGAGGGCGAGGGCGTGCCGCTTTCCAAGCTGCAGAAGCTCGGCCTTTACAAGAATTTGAACAGTATGACGCTCGGCTACCACGGCGATCCCGCGGAGGAAGCCGACCGTCAGCCCAATACATTGAAAATTGTCAAGGACTAAGAAAGGAAGCGTACGGTTATGGAAGAAAAGGTAATGCAGGAGCAGCTGATCGGCGAGGGCGTCGGCTTTGAGCGTATCCGCCGCATCACGGGCTATCTGGTCGGCACGCTCGACCGGTTCAATAACGCCAAGCGCGCGGAGGAGCATGACCGTGTAAAGCATACGGTAGCGTGCTGCTCGCTGGAAGAGGAGCATACGGCGTAATGGAAGGTTCCATACGCATTGCGGGTACGGTCGGGGAGTCGATTGTCGACGGCCCCGGCTTCCGCTATACCCTGTTCACACAAGGCTGCCCGCACCATTGCCCGGGCTGCCACAACCCGCAGACGCACGATTTTGCGGGCGGCAGGGATATGGAGCTGGAAGCCCTGCTGCGCGATATGTGCAAAAACCCGCTGGTAAAGGGCGTGACCTTTTCCGGAGGCGAGCCGTTCTGCCAGCCCGAGCCGCTGTACCGGCTGGCGGTCGAGCTGAAGAAAAAGGGGAAGCACCTGATGGCGTATTCCGGCTATACGTTCGAAGAGCTTCTGGAACTGCCCGACCCCTTTGTGAAAAAGCTGCTTTCCCAGCTTGACCTGCTGGTGGACGGGCGGTTTATCGAGGCCGAACGCAATATCGAGCTGCGGTTTCGCGGCAGCGAAAACCAGCGCGTGCTGGATGTCCCTCGGTCGCTTGCGGAGCAGGCGCCGGTGTGGGCGGAGCAATACCGTTAATGAAGAAAACCCGCCTGAAAAGGCGGGTTTTGGTTTGACTTTCAGGCGCCGGCGCTGTCCCCGACCGTCGCTTGTTCCTCCGGCAGCGGCTGGCCGATCGCGCAGACGATATGCGGCATGTCCTTGCTGCGGTAATGCTTGCTGATCTGCCCGACGGCCTGCATCCCGCATTGGGCGGCAACGCGCAGGGAGGGCAGGTTGTTGGGCCGGATGGTCGCAACCACACGCGCCGCGCCGAGTGCGCCGAACGCATAGCGGATGCAGGCACGGGCGCATTCCACGCCGTAGCCCTGCCCCCACAGCTCGCGCCGGACGATATAGCCGATCCCGATCTCAGCCCGCTCCTGCAGCTGCTCGACCAGAGGGCCGGCGAGCGCGACCAGCGCGCCGGTCTGCCGGCTCAGCGCGGCAAAATAGCCGCAGCCGTCCTCTCGGTAACGGCGCAGCATGCCGGCGATCCAGTCGCAGACCTCCTCATAGGAAAACGCATGCTCCCAAGCATACATGGTCTGCGCATCCTGCAGGATCGGGGCGACAAGGGCAAAATCATCCGCGCGCAGCCGCCGGAAACGCAGGCGGTCGGACTCGATCTCATAATGCTGAATTTCTTCCATTTGAAAAGCTCCCATGAAAATGGTGCGGCAAAAGCCGCACCATTTTTTTGTTTTTACTTGGTGCCGAAGATGCGGTCGCCCGCGTCACCCAGGCCGGGTACGATATAGCCGTGGTCGTTGAGCTTGTCGTCGATGGCGGCAACAAAGATCTCGACGTCCGGATGCGCCTTCTGAACAGTTTCGACGCCTTCCGGCGCGGCGATCAGGTTCATCAGCTTGATGTGCTTAACGCCGCGGCGCTTGAGCCCGTCGATCGCGGCGACCGCGGAGCCGCCGGTGGCGAGCATGGGGTCGAGCAGGAGCACGTCGCGCTCCTCAATATCGTTCGGGAGCTTGCAGTAGTACTCGATCGGCTGCAGCGTCTCCGGATTGCGGTACAGGCCGATGTGTCCGACCTTGGCAGCCGGAATCATCTCCAGCATACCCTCCACCATGCCGAGGCCGGCACGCAGGATGGGGACCAGCGCGATCTTCTTGCCGGAGATCACCTGTACGCGCGCCTCGGAAACCGGCGTCTCGATCGTGATTTCCTTGAGCGGCAGGTCGCGGGTGGCCTCGTAGCACATCAGCATCGCGATTTCACGGGCCGCCTCGCGGAACTCCTTAACGCCGGTGGTCTTGTCCCGCATCAGGCTGAGCTTATGCTTAATCAGCGGATGATCCATTTCATGAACGGTTGCCATAATCGTTGTCTCCTTTATTCTGAAATTCATTGTTGACCGGAAAGCCGTTTGAGACGCTCCCGTTCCGCCTGTGGGCGGCGCAGGTAAAAGGCGTCGAGCGCCTGCGGCGTGCAGGTCTGGCCCGCCTTCAAAAGCGGCAGGGCGGCGGCCGCCACGCCGAAGCCTGTGGGGTAGCGCAATTCGGGCGGCGCAAGACGCAGGCCGGGGCATCGTTCCTTAAGGGTATTATAACATAGATCGGCCCCGTCTCCAACCAGAAAATACGGCGCTTCGCCGATTTCTTCGCCCAGATCGGCCAGCCGCAGCGCACGGTCGCCGCACAGACGGCGCGGCGCGCCGTTTTCGGCCGTGAACAGGGCGTTGTACACCTGTCCGGCGCGGGCGTCCATCACGCAGCAGAGCGGGCCGCCGAGCGCCCGCGCGCCCCAGGCCATCGCTTCCAGCGTGGATACGCCGACGCAGGGCTTGTCCGCGCCGAGCGCAAGCCCCTTGACCGTCGCCACGCCGATGCGCACGCCGGTGAACGAGCCGGGGCCGTGTGCGACCGCGATGGCGTCAATCTCGTCCAGGGATACGCCGCAGTTGGCAAGCAGGTCCTCCGCCATGGGCAGCAGCGTGCGCGAGTGCGTCAGGCCGCAGTTCTGGAAGGACTGTGCGACCAGCCGCTCCTCCTCGATGAGCGCGACGGACGCGCTGACCGCGGAGGATTCGAATGCAAGTATCTTCAAGCGGATACCTCCCCAATCGTGACCGTTCGGTCGTTTTCGGCATTTCCGTACGAAATATGCACGGTTTTATAAGAATCCGGCAAAATATCGGCCGCATTTTCGCTCCATTCGATCAGCACGATGCGGCTCCCGTCCAGATATTCGTCAAAGCCGATTTCGAACAGCGCCTCGCTGTTCAGGATGCGGTACAGGTCGAAATGCGCCACACGTCCGGCGGGCGTGTCATATTCGTTGGCGATCGCAAAGGTCGGGCTGGTCACACGGCCCTCGTACCCCAGGCCGCGCAGCACGCCGCGCGTGAACGCGGTCTTGCCCGCGCCCAGGTCGCCGGAAAACGCGACCACGTCGCCCGGGCGCAGCGACCGCGCATATTCTGCGCCGAGGGCTTCGGTCTCCTCGGGGGAGTGGGTGATATATTCCATCAAAACACCTTTTCTATACATTCTCTGACTATCATACCACGGCGGGACGCAAATGGCAAGGCGCAGGCCGGCGCGGCGTTTTACCGGAATTTTGCGCGCACCGTACCGCGGATTTAACACAGGGATGCTATACTGGAAGCAAAAACAGGGGAGGGACACGGCATGGGTTTCAAAAAGGCGAAGATCGCAGGGCTTGGCCTACTCGCGGCGGCGTTGGCAGTGCTGCTGTATACCGTGCTCCGGCACGACTGGCCCGCGTGGGAAACGCCGTGGACGATCGGGGGCGCTCTCTTGCTGGCGGCCGCGGGTGCGGTGGTGCTGCTCGCCGGCTACCGCTGCCCGTACTGCGGCAAAGGACTGAAGTTCGGCGCGCGGTACTGCACGCACTGCGGCTCCTTGCTCGAAGACTGCGGCCGTATCCGACAGGACTGCGAGCCGCCCGCCTCGGCAAAGCTGCTGCGCAGCCATGTGTGGGCGGCGCGCCTGCGCTGGGCGCTTTCCGTGCCGGTGTTCCTCGCGCTGGCATGCAGCCCTTATGCCGCCTGGGAGCGGCCCGCGCTGGCCGTACTGATCGGCGGCTACCTATTGGCCGAAGCCGGCATCGCGTGCCTATGGATGCGCTGCCCGCACTGCGGAAAGCCCCTGGACGGCGGGGAAGCACACTGTCCCCGCTGCGGGGGACGGCTGGAGCGGTAAACGGTCACAGCCGCACAGTCTCGGTGGCGATCTTTTCGCAGAACGCGCGGTCGTGCTCGACAAACAGCAGCGTGGGCTGGTACGCGAGCAGGAGCTGCTCGATCTGCATGCGGGAAAACACGTCGATATAGTTGAGTGGCTCGTCCCACAGATACAGGTGTGCCTGCTCGCAGAGACTGCGGGCAAGCAGCACCTTTTTCTTTTGCCCGGCGCTGTAATCTGCCATATCCTTTTCAAACTGCACGCGGGCAAAGTCCAGCTTGCGCAGGATGGCGAGGAACAGCGTGCGGTCCACGCCGCAGGCGTCGGCATAGCCGGTCAGGCTGCCGGAGAGGAAGGACGCGTCCTGCGGCACATAGGACACGGTCAGCCCGCTGCCCAGCCGCACCGTGCCGGTGTGCGGGATATCCTGACCGGCGATCAGTTTGAGCAGGCTGGATTTGCCGCTGCCGTTGCGTCCGGTGAGCGCGATGCGCGCGCCGCGCGTCACCGCAAGGCGCACGCCCGCAACGACCGGCGCGCCGCCGTACTGCACGGCCACGTCGGTCAGCTCGGCAAGCGTTTGCGCGCGGTAGGAGAGCGGGTGGAGCTTTAAGTCGTCCACCCGTTCAACGTTGTGCAGCAGCCCCGCCTTTTGCTCCGCCGCCTCCAGCCGCCGCGCTTCCAGCGACTTGGCGCGCTGCATCATCTTGGCGGCCTTGTGGCCGATATAGCCCCGATCGGGACGCAGGCCGCTGTTGCGCGCGTGCTTTTCGGACTCGGTCCGGTCCGACCAGCGGGCGGCGCGCCTGGCCGCTTCATCCAGCCGCCGGATATCCGCGCGCAGGCGCTCGTTTTCAGCCAGCTCAAAAGCGTCTTGTTGTTCTTTATTAGCAAACCAGGACGAAAAATTGCCTTTTTGCAGCGCAATATCCGCTTTATTGATGGAAAGAATGTGATCGACGCAGCCGTCCAGGAACGCGCGGTCATGCGAGACGAGCAGGAAGCCGCGCTTGCTTTTCAGGTAATCCGCCACCAGTTCGCGGGCTTCCGCGTCCAAATGGTTGGTCGGCTCGTCGATCAGCAGGAAGCGGTTTTCACGCGCAAACAGCAGCGCGAGCAGCAGCCGCATCTGTTCGCCGCCGGACAGCGAGCGGAACGGCCGGTACAGGATCTCGTCCGACAGCGCCAGCCGGTGCAGTTCGCGCGCGAGCCGCCAGTATTCGTAATCCGGCTGCACGTCCTCGACCACACCGATCGCGTCCTTGCGCGGGTCGGGGATGGGAAAAGGGAAATAGTCGCACGGCACGGCGGAGCGGACCGCGCCGCCGCAGGGCAGCGCGCCCTGGAGCAGCCGCAGCAGCGTCGTTTTGCCGCGCCCGTTGCGGCCGACCAGACCGAGCCGCCAGTCGGTGTCCAGCCGGAGGGAAACGTTCTCAAAGATAGCGTCATAGCTGCCCTCATAGGCAAAGGTCAGATTGGAAATTTCGATGACAGACATAAAAATGCACCTCCCACGCATGAAAAACGGTGCAGGACGACGCAGACCGCTTCCCACGCGCAAAAAGGCGCAGAAAAAGGCGGCAAAGACAAAATAAGCGCTCCTGCAAGCGGGTGCGGCAAACCAAAGCGGCCTGCCCGCCCAATGAATCCTGCAAGAAGAGCTTATTTCATCTTTCCACCTCAAATCATTTATTTTACGCGGTCAGTATACCGCATTCCGCGCGGCTTGTCAAGCAAAAATGCAGCCGGCCGCGTATGCGGCCGGCTGCGCCCGTTCAGGGCTGCCGCTTGGGGAAGTCCGGATGCAGGCCGGACCAGCCGAACTGCGGCAGGGTGAGGATGCGGTCCATATCCGTGTCCGATATCGTAAAATCGAAAACGTCGAGGTTGGCCGCCATGCGTTCCGGCGCGGAGGATTTGGGCAGCGGCAGCACACCGCGCTGCAGGGCAAAGCGGAGGCAGAGCTGCGCGACGGACTTTCCGTATCCGGCCGCCAGCTCGCGCAGGAACGGATCGTCCAGCACGCGCGTGCGGCCGAGCGGGCTCCACGCCTCCGGCAGAATGCCGTGCGCCTTGCAGAACTCGACGTTCCAGGTCTGCGGGTAGCCTGGGTGGAATTCGATCTGATTGACCATGGGCGTGATCTCTGCGGTTTCCATCAGGCTGCGCAGGTGGTGGGGCAGGAAGTTGCTCACGCCGATCGCGCGCACGCGGCCCGCATGGTATAGCTCCTCCAGGGCGCGCCAGGTGCCGCGGTCCAGCTCGGCCCATTCCGCGGTGAGGTCGTCCGGCCGCGGCCAGTGGATCAAGTACAGGTCGAGATAGTCCGTGCCGAGCTTTTCCAGAGAACGCTCGAAGGCGTCGAGCGCCTGCCGGTAGCCCAGCTCGGTCTTCCACAGCTTGGAGGTCAGAAAAAGCGCGCTGCGCGCCGCGCCGCATTGTTGGAGGGCGCGCCCTAACTCGGCCTCGTTGCCGTAAAAGGAAGCGGTGTCAAAATGGCGGTAGCCCGCGCGCAGGGCGTTTTCGACGACTGCGGCGCTGTCGCAGTCCGCAAGATAAGTGCCGTAGCCAACGGCGGGAATGGACACGCCGTTGGATAACGTAAAGTTTTCCATCATTCACACATCCTTGTCAGAAGAGAGTGGGTATGCTACATTGTAACAGGTTCAGTATACCATATCCGGCGGCGGGAAAAAAGATTTTTGCCGTGCTTGAACGGAAAAGCGGCGGTCATCCGTCTAATAGACAGATGGAAAGGAGGGAGCGGCATCGAACAGGAGCGGAAGGCCGCGCTGGCGCGGCTGATGGAGGAGTACGGGGACAGCCTGTACCGCCTGTGCATACTGCTGCTGCACGACCCGCATCTGGCCGAGGATGCCGTGCAGGATACGATGCTCAAGGCGTGGCGCGGGCTGGAACACTTTGCGGCGCGGTCGGGCGAAAAGACCTGGCTGACGCGGATCGCGGTCAACGTGTGCCGCGACTACCGGCGGCTGTACTGGTACCGCAAGCGGCTGGACGGAGAGGCGCTGCTCGAGCACATTCCCGCGCCGCCCGACGCGGAGCCGCAGGACGACGAGGTTCTGCGGCAGGTGCTCGCACTCGCGCCCAAGTACCGCGAGCCGGTACTGCTGTACTATTGGCAGGAAATGACTGTGCAGGAGATCGCGGCGCTGCTCCGGGAAAAGGAAAACACAGTGTCCACCCGTCTGCGCCGCGCACGGGCGCAACTGAGGGAGAAGCTGAAAGGATGGGACGACGATGGATGACAAGCTCAAACGCGCAATCGACCGGCGCATGGCGGGCGCGGCACTGCCGGGGGCGTCCAAGGCCCGCATGATTCAAATCGCAATAAAAGGAAAGGGGAGCCGGAGCGTGCGAAAAAGAAAAATGTTTATCACGGCTGCAGCCGTTGCAGCGGTAATGGTGTCCGGATGCTTTGCGGTACAGGTGATCCGTGACAACATCCGCCAGACTATGACGAGCTGGGAGCAGACGAATGAAGGCACGCCGCTGCACCTTAGCCAGTCGGACGCGGGGTATACCGTTACTCTGGATGAAATTTACGGTGATACCGTTATGGTTTACATCAAAGGTATGGTATCACGTGATGATGGTGTACCGTGGCAGGCAGCGCAGTACGAAGGTGATACGGAAGAGGGCATCAGCGGCGCACGGATCTGGTTTGAGGAAGCGGATTTTGTCATCCCCGGTTATGCGGAACAGATGCACCAGCTGGAAAAAGTATGGAAACGTGCGCAATATTACTTTTTGACCGATGTGAATCCAGACGACAACAAACAGGAATTTATTATGAGCCTGAGCGCGCAGGAATTTCCTTTGGATGGAACGATTACCGTGCTGCTTCAGGGGCTGGGCTACTGGGAGGATACTGCGGGGACACAGACACATGTGATTGACGGCACATGGCGTTTCACAGTCCCGGTAGCGCGGGAGGATACGGGCGAAACGCTGGCCGTGGGACGATCCATACAGACGGCGGCAGGTACGGTGCGTCTGGATACGCTGCGTTTTTCTGCACTGGATGTTTTCGCAGAGTGGAGCGGCGCAAATGAGGCATTGTTTGCAGGGGATAAGGAGAATACCTACCTGCTGCTGAAAACCGGAGAAAAACTGCCGTATCAAAACCGCATCATAGATCATGCCGGCGGAACAAGGATATTCATGAAATTCTGGGATTTTAACAAGGGCCTTGGCCACATCTCCGCAGACGATGTGCAGGCCGTGGTCTTCGCCGGACAGGAGATCGCGATCGCATAACATAAAAAGCCGCCCAACGGGCGGCTTTTTCCTGCCATATCCTCATATCAGCGCGTCGTATACTCCAATCATCACCGGCATAGTCACGATGGAAAGCAGCGTTGTCAGCACATACAGCGCGCTGGAATACGCGGCGTTGCGGTCGTAGAGCTGCGCGAGCGAGGTCACGGTCGCACAGGCGGGGGTGATGCAGGCGAGATAGACGATCATCAGGATATTCTTTCCGTCCGCGACCCAGCCGGCCGCGCCGGAAATCCGCAGCAGCAGCACGGTCACAAGCGGAAAGGCCAGCAGGCGGAGCAGCACGGGCAGATAATTGCGCGGCGTGGTGAACAGGCGCCGCAGCGGCGTGTCCGCGATGACCATGCCGGCCAGCAGCATGCCCAGCGGCCCGAACATATCGCCCAGCGTACCCAGGGTGTCGTTGATAAGGGCGGGCAGCGGCACGCGCAGCAGGAACAGCGCGCAGCCGGCCACAATGGCGATAATATTGACGTTCAGGAAAAGCTTGCGCCATTCCATGCCGCGCGTGCCGCAGAGCAGGCTGCGGCAGTGCGTCCAGATCAGCACCTGCTGCACCACGATGAACGCGCAGGAATAAATGACGTATTCCGGACCGAGCAGCGCGTTCACAAGCGGGATGACCAGGATGCCCGCGTTGGTGTAGATAACGGCGGTGCGTTCGATCACATCCAGCTGCAGCGGACCGGCAAGCAGGCGGGTGAGCAGCAGGAACAGGATGTGCGCCGCGATCGAAATGGCGAAGGAGAAGATAAGCCCGGCCATGACCTGCGGCGTGTATTCGACCTGAAAGGCGTTGATGATGACGCAGGGCGTGAGCAGGTATACCATGACGACCGACAGGCTGCGGCTGTCCTCCGGACGGAGCAGCTTTGCCTTTACGATGATGTAGCCCATCAGCAGGATGATGAACAGCTGGACGATCTCCCGCATCAGGATCAGGCTGATTTGCATGGGCGTTTTCCCTCCTTGGTGGGTTGGGGCAAGACAAAAGCCGCCTGGGGCGGCCTTTGCCTTAGGAAGCCGTTAGAACAGGCCGGTGATCCTGCCTTCCCGATCCACGTCGATATTTTCCGCGGCCGGCACCCTGGGCAGGCCGGGCATGGTCATGATCGCGCCGGTCTCGACGACGACAAAGCCCGCGCCCGCGGCCAGGCGCGCTGTGCGCACATTGACCACAAATTCGGTCGGCCGGCCGAGCAGCGCCGGATCGTCGGACAGCGAATACTGCGTTTTCGCCACGCACACCGGCAGATGGCCGTAGCCCATTTCGGTGATGTTCGCCAGCTCCTTGTGCGCCGCCGGCGCGATGGTCACACCCAGCGCGCCATAGATCTCCTTGGCGATTTTGCGGATCTTATCCTCGAGCGGGAGGCTGTCCTCGTAGAGCATATGGAAGTCCGCTTTGCCCTCGTCCAGCACGGCGAGCACCTCGTTTGCCAGAGCCTTGCCGCCCTCGCCGCCCTTAGCGAACACCTCGGAGAGCGCCACGCGCACGCCGCGCTTTGCACAGTGCGCGCGGATGAAGGCGACCTCCTCCTCGGTATCGGTCGGGAACGAGTTGATGGCCACAACCACCGGCACGCCGAACTTCTGCATGTTGTCCAGGTGCGCGTCCAGATTGCAGACGCCGCGTTCGAGCGCGGCCAGGTCGGGCGCGTTCAGCTCGGCCTTGGGTACGCCGCCGTTGTATTTAAGCGCGCGCACGGTCGCCACGAGGACGATGCAGTCGGGCGCGAGGCCGGCCTTGCGGCACTTGATGTCCATGAATTTTTCCGCGCCAAGGTCCGCGCCGAAGCCGGCCTCGGTGATGGCGATGTCCGCCAGCTTTAAGGCAAGTTTGGTGGCCTGCACGCTGTTGCAGCCGTGAGCGATATTGGCGAACGGACCGCCGTGCATCAGGCAGGGGGTGCCTTCGAGCGTCTGCACCAGGTTGGGCTTGATCGCGTCCTTCATCAGCGCGGTCATCGCCCCCTCCGCGTGCAGGTCGCGCGCGAAGATCGGCTTGCCTGCGTAGGAATAGGCGACCAGGATGTCGCCGAAGCGCTTTTTCAGGTCGTCCAGGTCGGAGGCCAGGCACAGGATCGCCATGATCTCGGAGGCAACCGTAATCATAAAATGGTCCTCGCGCGGCACACCGTTCATTTTACCGCCCAGGCCGATCGTGATGTTGCGCAGGCTGCGGTCGTTCATGTCCATCACGCGGGTGAAGATCACCCGGCGCGGGTCGATGCCGAGCGCGTTGCCCTGCTGCATGTGGTTGTCCAGCATGGCGCAGAGCAGGTTGTTCGCGGCGGTGATGGCGTGCATGTCGCCGGTAAAGTGCAGGTTGATGTCCTCCATCGGCACAACCTGCGCATAGCCGCCGCCGGCCGCGCCGCCCTTGATGCCGAACACAGGGCCGAGGGACGGCTCGCGCAGCGCGATCACCGCATTTTTGCCGAGCTTGGCCATCGCCTGGCCGAGGCCGACGGTCGTGGTGGTCTTGCCCTCACCCGCGGGAGTGGGGTTGATGGCGGTGACGAGCACCAGCTTGCCGTTTTCGCGGCCCTCCAGCTTGGCCCACACGTCTGTGGACAGCTTGGCCTTGTACTTGCCGTACAGCTCCAGGTCGTCCGCGTCCAGTCCGGCGGCCGCGGCGACTTCCGCGATCGGGCGCATCTGGCAGCCCTGCGCGATTTCGATATCGGATAACATAACATTTCCTCCCGTATAATTTACACAGTGTCAATATTATAACAATGTTCTGCACAGTTTTCCAGCGGTAGACGCGAAAAATTTGCCGAATTTGCGACTCGCAAATGGCGCCGCATTGTGGTATGATATAAAACAGACGCAAATCCCAATAGAAAAGGAGGGTCGGCGTGGACGTTTTTAAAACCGTCAGACATTATCTGAAAAATACCGACCTTTATCTGCTTGTCCTCGCGTTTCTGTGCTCGGCGTATGGCATGGTGCTGATTTATTCGGCAACGCTCAATCCCGTGAGCGGGCTGGATGGCAGCACGCGCAACCTGTTCGTGCAGGCGGCGGCGATTATCATCGGCCTGGGCGCGTTTGTCGTGATGAGCCTGATCGACCTGGAAACCATGAGCGGCTGGTGGAAGATATTCGTGCTGTTCAACATCGGCCTGCAGATGCTGCTGTTCACCCCGCTCGGGCAGGAGGTCAACGGCCAGCGCGCGTGGCTCAACCTGGGCGTGACCAGCCTGCAGCCGGGCGAGCTGGGCAAGCTGATTTTTATCTTTACGCTGGCCGCGCACATTTCCGAAATACGCGAGCATATCAGCGAATGGCGCGGCCTGTTCGTGATCGGCCTGCACACGCTCATCATGATGGGCGCGGTAGTCGTTGCCTCGGGCGATACCGGCATGGCGATCCAGTATTTTATGATCGCGCTGATTATGCTGTTTGCCGCGGGCCTTTCGCTGAAGTGGATCGCCGTGGGCGCGGGGCTCGGGCTGGTCAGCATACCGGTCCTGTGGAATTTTGTCCTGAAGGGCTACCAGATCACGCGCATTCTGGTGCTGTTCGACCCGTCGATCGATCCGGATATCTCGCGCCAGGCGACCTACGGCAAGATCGCGATCGGCTCGGGGCAGTTCAGCGGGCAGGGCCTGACCAATGGCACGATGACGCAGATGCAGATCGTATCGGAAAATCAGACCGACTATATTTTTTCCGTCGCGGGCGAGGAACTGGGCTTTATCGGCTGCATGCTCATCATCGGCCTGCTGACGCTGCTGATCCTGCGGCTGTTTTATGTTTCGTACCGCGCGTCAACGACGTTTTCGTCGCTGCTCGCCGTGGGCGTGTCGGGCATGTTCCTGTTCCAGACGTTTATGAATATTTTCATGAACGTCGGCCTGCTGCCCGTCATGGGCCTGACGCTGCCGTTCTTCTCTTACGGCGGCACGTCGATCGTCACCATGTACGCGGCGCTGGGTATCGCCGCGGGCGTGCGGATGAGGGAAAAACCGTCGTGGCTGCAGTAGCGCGCGGCCGGATGGAAAACAAAAGCGGAAAGGATGTTTGGCAATGGAAAGACAACAGGCATGGGAGCTTTTGCGCAGATATAACAGGGAGCCGTTCCATCTGCGCCACGCGCTGACGGTCGAGGCCGTTATGCGGTATTTCGCGGAGCAGCGGGGCGAGGACGCGGACTTTTGGGGTGTAGCCGGTCTGCTGCATGATATCGATTTTGAACAATGGCCGGAGCAGCACTGCGTCAAGGCGCCCGAGCTGCTGCGCGAGGGCGGGGCGGACGAGGCGACCGTCCATGCGGTGTGCAGCCACGGCTGGGGGCTTTGCTCGGATGTGGAGCCGACGCACGAAATGGAAAAGCTGCTGTTTGCCTCGGACGAGTTGACCGGACTGATCGGCGCGGCTGCGCTCATGCGGCCCTCCAAAAGCGTGCAGGACATGGAGCTGAAAAGCCTGAAGAAAAAATATAAGGATAAAAAGTTCGCCGCCGGCTGCTCGCGCGAGGTGATCGCGCGGGGAGCGGAGCTGTGCGGGCTGACGCTGGACGAGCTGATGCAGCAGACGCTGGACGCGATGCGGGCAAGCGAGGACACGGTGAACGCACAGATGGACGAAATGGCATGAAGGCATAAATAGAAACGCCGCCCTACGGGCGGCGTTTTTGCTGCTTACCGGCGTCGTCTGCGCTGGTAATTGGAATTTTCGTAACGGGCGCGCATGTTTTTGCGCTGCTTCCGCCGGCGCATGCCGCCGAACGTCAGATTGAACAGGATGTAGAGCACGACAAAGATCGCCAGCACGACCAGAATCACCTTGAACGCAGTGCTTTTGAAGAAGTTCTCGAGCTTGTCCGCATAATACAGGACGTTGCTGCGTTCCACGTCGTTGAGCGCGACCAGCTCGACCGTGCCGTATTCGACGCCGCCGTAGGAGTAGGTGATGCTGCCGATGACATCCCCCGCCTTGATGGGGGCGTCCTTGCTGTCCGGTATGGTGGGGAACTGCTCCAGCTGGTCGACCTCCAGGTTTTTGGGGAGCGTGGCGACAAGGTCGTTTTTGGCGGTCAGCACGACCTCGTCCGCGTCCGTGGACAGGCGGACGTTGACATGCGTGATCTCCTGCCCCTGCTTGGCCAGCGTTTTGGAGACAAAGTTCTCAAAGCCCCAGTCGAACAGGCGGTTGGTTTCGGTAAAGCTCTTGGCGACGGTCGAGCTGTCCGGCGCGTCCGCGCAGCCGAGCAGGACGGAATACAGCTTGGCCCCGCCCTTTTCCGCATAGGAAACCAGGCAGTTGCCGGCCTGCGAGGTGTGGCCGGTTTTAATCCCTTTGGCGTAAACGTTCGACCAGGGATCGGTACGGCGGAAAATGAGCAGGTTGGTGGTGAAGATGACGCGCGAATCGTGCATGTTGGTCGCGGGCATCCGGTACTGTGCGGTTTCGGCGATCGTAACGAACGTTTCATCCTGCATGGCGGCCTGCGAGATCAGCAGCAGGTCGCGCGCGGTGGAATAATGGTCGTCCGCATGCAGGCCGCAGGGGTTGGAGAAATGCGTGCCGGTGCAGCCAAGCTCCTGCGCGCGCGCGTTCATCATGTTGACAAATTCCTCGTACGATCCGCCGACATGCCGCGCCAGCATATAGGCCGCCTCGTTTGCCGAGGGAAGCATGAGCGCGTACAGCAGGTCGACGACCCGCACCTGCTCGCCTACCTTGATATCGGCGTTTGAACTGTCGGCCGTGACGTTTTCAAAATCCGACTCCTGCG
Source organism: Agathobaculum sp. TL06 (assembly GCF_054658635.1). NCBI lineage: Bacteria > Bacillati > Bacillota > Clostridia > Eubacteriales > Butyricicoccaceae > Agathobaculum > Agathobaculum sp. TL06. The sequence continues at coordinate 118,836 of NZ_BAAGGY010000006.1, read as the reverse complement.
CGGTGACGATCTCCTCCAGATCCTCGACCTGCTCGAGCGTGAGCAGCGCGGTCATGACCTTGGTGGTTGAGGCGGGATAGCGCCGCTCGTCCGCGTTTTTTTCATACAGCACCATGCCGGTATCGGCGTTGACCAGCAGCGCGGCGGTGGCGTCGATCAGGGGATCGGCCAGGCCGCCGGCCGTGGTGCCGCTTTCGATTTTGGCGTCTCCCCCCTCTGTAGTATCGCCGTCGTTCTGGGAGGAGAGTGTGTCGTCCTCTTCTCCGGTCGCAGAGGCCCGCGGGAGCGGCGCGGCGGAAAATAAAAACAGGAAACAAAGCGCAAGCGCGGTCAGGCGGCGGAAAATAACATTATTTTTCATGCGGATCCCCCAGAGAAAAGTCTGCGTCGGTGAAATGGCCGCGTATGGCCGCGGGCTTGGGCGGGATGCGGCGCAGCGGGTCGTAGCGGAACGCGCGGCAGTGGTCGGCGCCGTCGACAACGCCGCGGCGGCGGCACGCGATGCGCTGCCCGTCCGCCAGGGGGGAGCCGTGCGCGCAGTAAATGCAGCGCGGCTCGATATCCTTTCGCAGCAGCTTTTTCAGCTTCATGCGGATGGTCACTCCATTCTTATGTACTGTGACCCATTATATCTTATTTTTCGTGCTTTTTCCACCCCAAATTAATAACAATAGCAAAACGCCGAGCAGGACGGCGCCGGCCAGGTTAAAGGCGCGGACGGGCGCGGCGGCGCCTGCGAACACGGTCAGCGCCCTGGGGGAAAGCTGGAACAGCAAAGCGGTACACACGGCGGCAATCGTGCCGTGGAGCAGCTTGCCGAGCGTGAAAGCGCCGGATGGGAGCGCGAACGGGGCGGTCAGCGCGCGCGCCTGGAACTGCACGGCCAGCCCGCCGAAGCCGAGCAGGAAAGACGCCAGCGTGAGCTGGGCGCCGACGGTCAGGGGAAGCAGCGCCAGCTCGTCAAGCCCGTTGGTCAGCTCGATCAGGCCGGCCAGCATATCGCCGTACGGCAGGGCGCGCAGGGCGGGACGGAGCAGCCGCAGCAGGACGGAAAAAACCGTCAGGAAGGCGGTGACGGTCAGTGCGGTGCGCGCGGCCTGCTGCGTGGCGCCGCAGAAAGCGGAGGCAAAGCCCTCCCTGGGCGCGGCGGCCGACCGCCCGCCTGCCGGCCGCGCCATGGGGCCGCGCGCCACGATCAGGCCGGTCAGCAGCGCGGACAGCGCGTGTATGCCGTAAAGGACCGCGCCGGTCCGCGCGCTGCCGAACACGCCCAGCCCGACCAGCCCGATACAGAAGCCCGGGCTGGCGCAGTTGCAGAACGCGTTGACCCGCGCGGCGGCTTCGCGCGACAGCGCGCCCTGCTGGAGCAGCTCGGCCACGGTGGCCGCGCCGACCGGATAACCGCCGGTCAGCCCCAGTATGACCGCGGGCGCGGCCTCGGGCGGCAGACCGTACAGCCGTGCGAGCGGCCGGGCGGCAGCCCTGCCGAGCCGCTCCGCCAGTCCGGAACGGACGAGCAGGCCGCTGGCCACGAAAAACGGGAACAGCGCGGGCAGCGCTTCGCGGCCGGCAAGCGCCAGACCTTCGCGCACCCCGTCCGCGCAGGCGGCCGGGCAGAGCAGGAACGCCGCGAACAGCGCAAGGGAGAAAAACAGCTTCATTGACCTCACCCCGGTTGACAGAGATTCCCTATTCTATGTCCGGCAGGCAAGTTTCATGCCGGCGCCGCATACAATAGCCCGAACGGAGGAGGGGACGCATGGCGCACGATGGGTTTGGGGCGGCGATGCTGGAGGATCTGCACGGCAGCCGCCCGCGCGTGGAGATCATCGGCAACAGCCGCGTCGTGGTGGAGAACCACCGCGGGATACAGGAGTATGACGACGGGCTGCTCCGCGTCAAATGCTGCGGCTGCGAGGTGCGCATCACGGGCGCGGGCCTGACGCTCGCGGCGCTTTCGCTGGATGAGCTGGCGGTGACCGGAAGGATCGTTTCGGTGGAATACACCACGGCGGGCTGACGCCGAAAGGGAGGGAAACGGATGGTTGGGCGGCTTTTGCTGCTGGCGCGCGGACAGGTGCGCGTCCGTGTGACGGGCGCGAGCCTGCCGCGCTTTCTCAATGCCTGTGCGCGGCACGGTATCACGCTGCGCCGCATGAAACGCACCGCCTGGAACGAGATGTACGCGACGCTGTCGGTCGCGGACTTCCGTGCGCTGTGGCGGCATATGGGGCGCACGGGCTGTCGGGTGCATATCGTGCGGCGGCGGGGCGCGCCCTTTGTCGCCGCGCGGCTGCGGCCGCGGTACGCGCTGTGGGGCGGCTTTTTTGCGCTTATGCTGTTATGCTGGATTTTACACGCCCACATCTGGTCGATCGAAACGAATATTTCCGCCGCGCTGCCGGAAGGGGAAATCATGCGGCAGCTCGACGCGCTGGGCGTACATATCGGCGCGCGGCGGAGCGCGATCGATACCGGCAGGATCCGATGGAAGATGCTGCAGCTGCAGCCGGATATGACGTTTTTTTCGCTCAATATACAGGGGAACCGTCTGACGGTGGAGGCATATGGCGAGGCCCCGCCTTCCGAGCTGTTGGACCAGAGCGCGGTCACCAAGGTCGTTGCGGCCCGCGACGGGGTTGTGCGCCGCATTTTGGCGCAGGAGGGGCAGCCGGTGGTAAAAGCGGGCGACGCGGTCTCGGTCGGGGATACGCTGATCAGCGGGCTGGTCCCGCCCACGCGGGAGGAGGGGAACTACCATCTGACGCATGGCCGTGGCGAGGTGGAGGCGTATACGGCCTATCATACCGCGCGCGCCCGCGCGCTGACAACGGAAAAAAAGACATATACGGGCAAGGTGAGGCGCCAGTATGCGCTTGTTTTCGGAAATAAACGGTTAAATTTATATTTTGGGAGTGGAATTTCCAGCAGTACCTGTGATAAAATAATAGAAACCAAAACGCTGTGGCTGTCCGACAGCGTGGTGTTCCCGATCTCGCTGGTCAAACAGACCTATGTGTTTTATGAAACCGAGACGGTGACCCAAACCGCGGACGAGGTGCGCGTGGATATGATCTCCCGCGCGCTCGGGGATATCGCCGCGGGCATGGACGGCAGGATCACCGGCCATGAGGAAACGCTGGCCGAGCAGGCGGGCGCGGCGGTTTTGCGGCTGTCGGCGGACGCGGTCGAGCAGATCGGCGTGGAAGCGGTCGATGACAGCACGATTCCGGAAAAGGAGCCGGAGGAGGATGCCGGGGCGCAATAGCGTCCCGCGCAGGGATAAAACACCAGGAAAGCAAGGTGCAGACCATAGAAAAGACAATCCAGATAGAGCGGATCGAGCTTCTGATCGCGGTGTTCGGGGCGTTCGATGAAAATATCAAGCTGCTGGAACGCGAGCTGGGGGTTTCGGTCGTCAGCCGCGGGACCGAGCTGAAGATATCCGGCGGCGAAGCGGAGGTGGAAACCGCCGCGCGCACGATCGGCGCGCTGGCCGGAATGGCGGCGCGCGGCGAGGCGGTCGGCACGCAGACCGTGCAGTATGTGATCGGCCTGGCGCGCGACGGGCGCGAGGCCGAGGTGCAGACTATGGGCCGCGATGTGCTGTGCATCACGGCAAAGGGCAAGCCGGTCAAGGCCAAAACGCTCGGCCAGAAGCGGTATATGGAGGCCATCCAGAAAAACACAATCGTCATGGGCGTCGGTCCGGCCGGCACGGGCAAGACCTACCTTGCCGTGGCCGCCGCGGTCGCGGCGTTCCGCGACAAGCGGGTGTCCCGCATCATCCTGACGCGCCCGGCGGTCGAGGCGGGGGAAAAGCTGGGCTTTCTGCCCGGCGATCTGCAGAGCAAGGTAGACCCCTATCTGCGCCCGCTGTACGACGGGCTGTTCGACATGCTCGGCGCGGAGAATTTTGCCAAATACCAGGAGCGCGGCTCGATCGAGGTAGCGCCCCTGGCCTATATGCGCGGCCGCACGCTGGACGACAGCTTCATCATCCTGGACGAAGCGCAGAACACCACGCCCGAGCAGATGAAAATGTTCCTGACCCGTCTGGGATTCGGCTCGCAGGCGGTCATCACGGGCGATATCACCCAGATCGACCTGCCGGACGGCAAGGCCTCAGGACTGAAGGAGGCCCTGCGCGTGCTGGACGGGGTGGAGGGCATCGCCCAGTGCTACCTGACCGAAAAGGACGTGGTGCGGCATGAGCTGGTGCAGCGCATCGTCAAAGCTTATGCGGACTACGAAAACAAAAAGGGCAGGGGGAAGCCGGCGGAAAGCCGTCATCCCGCCCTCCGGCGCAAAGGGGACAAGCGATGAACCACCAGATCAACATCGGCTTTGAGACTGCGGTGGAGGACGAAGCGGCGGTCGCCGCGCTCATCCGCACCTGCGCGCTGCGTGTGCTTGAGAGCGAGGGCGTGCCGTTTTGCGCGGAGATCGACGTGACCGTGGTGGACGCGGATGCGGTCCGCGAGATGAACGCCGCGTATCGGGATAAGGACGCGGTGACCGACGTGCTTTCTTTCCCGATGTACGAATTTGTAAACGGCGCGCCGCAGGAGCGGCTGGAGCGCGAGCCGGATTCCGGCCGCGTCATGCTGGGCGATATGGTGCTGTGCTATACGCGCGCCTGCGAGCAGGCGGCGGCGTTCGGCCATTCGCCCGCGCGGGAGTGCGGCTACCTGACGACGCATTCCGTGCTGCACCTTTTGGGCTACGACCATGAGCGGGGCGACGGGGACGCGCGCCTGATGCGCGGCAAGGAAGAGGAAAATCTGGCCTTTCTGGGCCTGACGAGAGAGGCGTAATGAAAAAAAACATCCGAAAACTGCATGAAAGCTTCCTCAATGCGTTCCGCGGGCTGGGACTGTGCATCCACGGGGAACGCAACTTCCGCGTGCATATGGTGACCGCGTTTTATGTGACCATATTCGCGCTGCTGGGCAAAGCGACGGCGTCCGAGGCGTCTATTTTGTGCGTCTGCTTCGGGCTGACCATGGGCGCCGAGCTGATGAATACGGCGATCGAGCGGCTGTGCGACCGGCAGGCCAGCGGGTACGACGGGTTTGTGCGCGATGCCAAGGATATCGCGGCGGCGGGCGTGTTCGTCTGCGCGGCGGCGTGCGTGGCGGTCGGCGTGTGCATTTTTATCGGGGAGGGCGTGCTGGCCGCGGCCCTGCAGTACATTTTCGCGCATTTGTGGGTTGCTATGGCGCTGCTCGCGTCCGCGCCCGCTGCGCTGTGGTTTATTTTTCAGTATGGGAGAATACAATGAATCAGATTACCAAAACGGCGGTCGTTTCCGTGGTCGGCCGCCCGAATGTGGGGAAATCCACCCTGACCAATAAGCTGGTAGGGCAGAAAGTGGCCATTGTGTCCAGCAAGCCGCAGACCACGCGCACCCGCATCACCGGCATACTCAACCGAGACGGCACGCAGTATGTGTTTCTGGACACGCCCGGCCTGCACAAGCCGCGCAGCCGTTTGGGCGACTACATGTGCAAGGTTGTGACCGACACCGTATCCGAGGTGGACGCGGCGGTGCTGGTGGTCGAGCCGATCGCCAACATCGGTCCGGCCGAGGAGAGCCTGATCGCACAGCTCAAGCAGCACCGCATGCCGGCTATCCTGGCGATCAACAAGATCGATACGCTGAAAAAGGAAGAGCTTCTTGCGGTGATCGCTGTTTACGCGCAGGCGCATGACTTTGAGGCGGTCGTCCCGATCTCCGCGCGCACGGGGGAGGGGCTGGACGAGCTGCTGGCCGAGATCGGCAGATACGCGGTCGAGGGTCCGCAGCTGTTTCCGGAGGATATGGTGTCCGACCAGCCGGAGCGCCAGCTTGCGGCCGAAATCGTGCGCGAAAAAATGCTGCGCCTGCTCGACCGCGAGGTTCCGCATGGCGTGGCGGTCGGCGTCGAACGCTGGAACGAGCGGGAGGACGGCCTGATCGAAATCAACGCGGTCATCTATTGTGAAAAGGCGAGCCACAAGGGCATTATCATCGGCAAGCAGGGTGCGATGCTGAAGGAGATCGGCCGGCAGGCCCGCGCGGATATTGAGCGCATGCTGGACGCCAAAGTGTTTCTCGAGCTTTGGGTCAAGGTCAAGGAGGGCTGGCGCAACAACCAGTACCAGATGCGCAATTTCGGCTACGAGGAGCTGTAAATGGCCGAGGTCAAGCTGCGCGCGCTCGGCCTGCGCGAGGTGGATTTCGGCGACTACGACCGTTATCTGACCGCGCTGACCGCGGATGGCCGCAGGATAGAGATTTTGTGCAAAAACGCGCGGCGGGGAAAAAAGCAGAATCCCGCCGCGCGGCAGTTTTGCTATTCCGAATTCATTCTGTATGAACGGGGTGGGAAGTATACGCTGCGCGAGGCGGGGCTGGTCCACTCGTTTTTTCCGCTGACGCAGGATATCGAGCGGTACGCGCTTGCCTGCTATCTGGCGGAGCTGGCAAGCGCGCTGGCCACGCCGGACGAGGACAGTCCGGCGCTGTGCGTCCTGCTGCTGTACGCGCTGCGCGCGCTGGAAGGCGGCGGGCGCGAGCCGGGGCTTGTCAAGGCTGCGTTCGAGTGGCGCGTGATGGCCGAAAGCGGCTATGCGCCCGACCTTTCGGGCTGCGGCGTGTGCGGCAGGGGGATCGAACGGCCGCCCGTGTATTTTTCCGTCCGCGCGGGTAATGCGGCGGACGGCGCGTGCGCGGAGCGGGTGGGCGGCTATGAGCGCCTTGCGGATTCCGCGCTGCGCGCGCTGGCGCATGTGTTGACGTGCGACGCCCGCAGGGCGTATGCGTTTGCGCTGACCGGACCGGCGCGCGCGCAGTTCTGCCGCATGGGCGAGGCGTATGTGCTGTACCACCTCGGCCGTGGGTTTGACAGCCTGGCGTTTTACCGGTCGGTCGCGCCGCAGGCATAGCTGCTTCATGCTGCAAGAGGGGGAGGCAGGTAAGACATGAAACTCACACGCAAACAGACCGCGCTGCGATACAACTGGTATGTGCAGCTCGCTGTGGATGCGGCGGCGCTGCTGGTGCTCGCGCTGAGCTGGCACAGGGGCGCGGTGCTGTTCCCGTGGGTGGCTGCGCTGCTTCTGCTCTCGCTCGGCAATGTGTTTGCGTGCGGGCGCAGCCTGCTTGGCACGCTCAAGCGCATGCTGCCGAATGAGGAATACCAGCGGCTTGCCGCACGCTATTTCCCCTATGGGAACCGCTGGCTGTGGACGCTGCTGCAATACAAACAGATGAAAGGCATGGCCGGCGAAACCGGCCGCGCGGTCCTGCGCCTGTGGCTGGGTGTGATCGGCGTGTGCGCGGGGTCGATGCTGGCCATCTATCTGGCGGCATATCTGCTGACAATCGTTTTATAATACGCTTCAGGAGTAAACCATGAACAGATTAGGCGAAAAATCCTTAAAAACATTGGAATATTACGAAATCCTCGACCGGCTCGCGGCACAGGCCGCGTCCGAGGCGGCAAAGGAGAAGTGCCGCGCGCTCCGGCCGCTGGACGACCATGAGCAGGCGCAGGTCTGGCTGGATCAGACGACCGACGCGAAAAACCGGATGATCCGGCAGGGCAGCCCGGGCTTCGGCGGCATCCGCGCGGTGGGCGCGATTTTGCTGCGCGCGGACCGCGGCGGCACACTCAACCCGCGCGAGCTGCTGGATGTGGCGAGCCTGCTGCAGACCGCGCGCCGCGCGCTGGTATACGACGCGGAGCAGGAGGAAAAAACGTCGCTTACGCCGATTTTCGGCCTGCTGACCGGCAACCGTGCGCTGGAGGAGGCCATCACAACCGCGATTGTCTCCGAAGAGGAGATTGCGGACGGCGCAAGCCCCGAGCTGCTCTCCATCCGCCGCGAACTGCGCCGCATCTCAGGCAAGGTGCGCGAGACGCTCAACCGCCTGATCGCGGGCGAGCGCTCCAAATACCTGCAGGAAACCATCGTCACCCAGCGCAACGGGCGCTTCGTCGTGCCGGTCAAGGCCGAGCACCGCGGCGACATCCCGGGCCTGGTGCATGATACCTCGTCCACCGGCGCGACCGTGTTCGTCGAGCCGCAGCAGGTGGTTGAGATCAACAACCAGATCAAGGTGCTCGAGGGCCGCGAGGAGGCCGAGATCGAGCGCATCCTGGCCGAACTGTCGGCCGAGGTTTCCATGCACAGGAGCGCGATCGAGCAGGATTATGACGCGCTGACAACGCTTGACTTTATTTTCGCGCGCGCAAAGCTCTCGTTTGAAATGAACGCCGCGCCGCCCGTGCTGGCCGCCGGCGCGAGCCGCTGCCGCCTGCTGCGGGCGCGGCACCCGCTGCTCGATAAGGACAAGGCCGTCCCCATCGATATTGCAATCGGCGGGGAATACGACACGCTGGTTATCACCGGCCCGAACACGGGCGGCAAGACCGTGTCGCTCAAAACGCTCGGCCTGCTGTCGCTGATGGCGGCGAGCGGACTGCACATTCCGGCGAACGAGCAGTCCGAGATCGGCCTGTTCGAGCATGTCTACGCGGATATCGGCGACGAGCAGAGCATCGAGCAGTCGCTTTCGACCTTCTCCGCGCACATGAAGACCATTGTGTCCATCATGGATTGCTGCGGGCAGGGCGATCTGGTGCTGTTTGACGAGCTGGGCGCGGGTACCGATCCGGTCGAGGGCGCGGCGCTCGCGGTCGCGGTGATCGGCTACGCGCGCCAGATGGGCGCGTGCGTGGCCGCGACCACGCACTACGCGGAGCTGAAAACCTTCGCGCTCACCACCGACGGGGTGGAGAACGCCTCGTGCGAGTTCAACGTGCAGTCGCTGCAGCCGACCTACCGCCTGCTGACCGGCATCCCCGGCAAGTCCAACGCGTTCGCCATCGCGGCGCGGCTGGGCCTGCAGCCCACCATCATCGAGCGGGCGAAGGAGCAGGTTTCGACCGAGGACGCGCGCTTTGAGGACGTGCTGGCCGAGCTGGAGCGCGAGCGCCGCCGCATCGAACAGATGAAGGAGGAGGCGCAGAAAATGCGCGCCGCCGCGCAGTCCGAGCGGGACAGGATGCGCGCCGAGCGCGACGCGGCCGAGGCGCGCGCGGATAAGCTGCTCGAGGGCGCGCGCAGCCAGGCGGACCGTATTCTCAAGGACGCGCGCATGACCGCCGAAACCGTGTTCGACGAGCTGGAGGACATGAAAAAGAAAGCGCAGAAGGATACGGCCGGACAGAATCTGGCCGCGGCCAAGGCTGCGCTGCGCGGCGTCATTACGCAGACCGAGAACGAGCAGCGGCGCGGCATCCAGAAGCGCGTGATCGAGGCGGACGAGCAGCGGCCGGTCAAAAAGGGCGACCGCGTGCGGCTGATTAACGTGGGCGGCGTGCTGGCCGACGTGCTCGCGCCCGCGGACAAAAGCGGCAGCGTGCAGGTGCAGGCTGGACCGATGAAGATGACGGTCAAGGAGAACGAACTGCGCATCGTGGAGGAGCAGGCGCCCGTGAAAAAGCCGGTTCAGCCCCGCCGCGACGCGCCGAAACGCGAGTTGAACATCCGCTCGGCGGAGAGCGAGGTGGACGTGCGCGGCATGAGCGCGCAGGAGGCGCTGTTCGAGGTGGATAACTTCCTTTCCCGCGCGCTCATGGCCGGCCTGCCCTCGGTCACGGTCATCCACGGCAAAGGGACGGGCGTGCTGCGGGGTGCGGTGCAGCAGCACCTGCGGTCAAACAAGCGCGTCAAGAGCGTGCGCAGCGGTGTGTACGGTGAGGGCGAGCAGGGCGTGACCATCGTCGAATTGCGGTAAAAACGCACCGTTTTGGGAATAGAAAACCGATGTGCAGGGCAAAATGCCATATATTCCGGAAGAATGCAGGAAAAATTTCATTAAAAATACAAAGGGTGCGCGGGCATTTTATCCTTGACGAAACTGACAAAAGGCGCTATGCTATATATATCGGATTTGAAGAAATAGGAGCGATGCAGATTATGTATTCGAAAGAGGTACAGGTTACCAATCAGGTAGGCTTATATGCCCGACCGGCAACTTTTTTTATTCAGAAAGCCAATGAATTCAAGAGCACGATTCTGGTAGAGAAGGAAGAGCGCCGCGTGAATGCGAAGAGCCTGCTCGGTATCCTTTCCCTTGGCATTACCAAGGGTACTACCATCAACCTGATTGCGGACGGACCGGACGAGGAAGAAGCAGTATCCGCACTGGTTGAGTTGATTACGTCCAATTTCACCGACTGATTTTATCGCATCCTGCAAAAAAGCGCCGATATCGCATCGGCGCTTTTGTTTTACCCTGCGGCTTTTGCCAAAAGGGGGAAGCGGGAGGCTGGCGCTTTTTCAGCGCGCCACAAGGAAGAAAGGGGGCGGCCCGCCATAAACAGGGAGCAATTAAAAGAGCGTGTGCGCAAGCTGCCCATGCAGCCGGGCGTATACCTGCACAAGGACAAAACCGGCAAGGTGATCTACGTCGGCAAGGCGAAGCTGCTGAAAAATCGGGTGTCCAACTACTTCCAGGCGCCGGAGCGCCTGAACCCGAAAACGCGGCAGCTTGTCAGCCATATCGCGGATTTCGACATCATTGTGACCGAGACTGAGTTCGAGGCGCTGGTGCTGGAAAATTCGATGATCAAAAAGTACAAGCCCAAGTACAACATCCTTCTTAAGGACGATAAGGGCTATCCGTATATCCGGCTGAATATGGACGCGCCGTATCCGGCGTTTTCCGTGGTGTCCAAGCCGGGGTATGACGGGGCGCGGTATTTCGGCCCCTACCCGGGCCGCGTGGCCGCGCGTCGCGCGATCGATACGATCAGCGAGGCGCTGCATCTCAAAACCTGCTCGCGCGTGTTCCCGCGAGACATCGGCAAGGACCGGCCGTGCCTGAACCAGCATTTGGGGCGCTGCTGCGCGCCCTGCACGGGCAAGGTCAGTCCGGAGGAGTACCATGCGCTGATCGGCCAGGCAGTCGCCCTGTTTGAGGGCGACGCAAAGCGGCTGGAAAAGGAACTGACGGAGAAAATGAATGAAGCGGCCGAGGAGCTGCAGTTCGAACGCGCGGCGCTGCTGCGCGACCGCCTGCGCGCGGTGCAGCGGCTGGGAACGCGGCAGCATGTGGTCGCGGGCGCATTCGCGGAGCTGGACGTCGCGGCGTTTGTGCAGGGGCAGACGCGCGCCTGCGTGTGCGTGCTGCACTATGGCGGCGGCGCGCTGCAGGACAAGGAGTACACCCTGTTCCATCTGACCGAAAGCGATCCGGCCGAGGTGTTGTCCTCGTTCATCAAGCAGTATTATGCGCAGCGCGGCGCGGTGCCGAAAACCGTGCTCCTTTCGCATGAGCTTGAGGAGCAGGAGGCGGTGGCGGAATACCTGTCTTCAATTGCGGAGCGGCGGGTCGAACTGGCGGTCCCGCAGCGCGGCGAGCGCCGCGTGCTCGCCAGGCTTGCGGAAAAAAACGCGCGCGAGGAGATCGAGCGCAGGGAAAAGCAGTCCGAGCGGCGGCACAAATCGCTCGAGCTTCTGCAGAACGTCACCGGCATGATCGCGCTGCCGCTGCGGCTCGAGGCGTACGATATCTCCAACTTCGCGGGGCAGGATACGGTCGGCTCGATGGTTGTGTTCACGGAAGGGCAGCCGAAAAAAAGCGACTACCGCAAATTCCGGATCGCCTGCGCGGCCAACGGGCAGGACGACTACGCCTCCATGCGTGAAATGCTCACCCGCCGCGTACAGCGCTATGTGGACGGGGACGAGAAATTCACGCCGCTGCCGGGCGCCTTTTTGATCGACGGCGGCCTGGGGCATGTTCGCGTATGCAAGGAGGTGCTGGATTCGTTCGGGCTGACGACGCCCTGCTTCGGCATGGTCAAGGACGACCATCACCGCACGCGCGCGCTTGTCGCGCCGGATGGGCGCGAGTTCGGCATCTCGGCCACGCCCGCGCTGTTCGCGCTGATCGGCCGCATCCAGGAGGAAGTACACCGGTTTGCCATCGAGTATAACCGCAAGCTGGGCGGCAAAAAGGTGCGCGGTTCAACGCTCGACAAGATCGAGGGCATTGGGGACAAGCGGCGCGCCGAGCTGCTCCGGCACTTTGGCAGTATCGAGAACATCCGGCAGGCGAGCGAGCAGGAGCTTGCGCGGGTGCTGCCGCGCAATGCGGCGCAGGCGGTATACGATTTTTTCCATAAGGAGGACTGAAGCATGCGTGTGGTATCCGGCTCCGCGCGCGGCTGCAAACTGCAGCCCGTACCCGGCATGAGCACCCGCCCGACGACCGACCGCGTTAAGGAAAATGTATTCAACCTGATCCAGGAGCATGTCCGCGGCGCGGAGGTGCTCGACCTGTTTGCGGGAACGGGGCAGCTTGGGATCGAGGCGCTTTCGCGCGGCGCGCGGCACTGTGATTTTGTGGAGCGCGATAAGGCGGCATACAATATCGTGTGTAAAAATACAGAAACCGCCCGCGTGGCCGACCGCGCCTCGCTGCACCGGAAAGAGGCGGCCGACTTTGTTTCCCATGCCGGAAAGCGGCGCTACAGCTTGATTTTCCTCGATCCCCCTTACGGCGGCGAAATTCTGGAAAATGCATTATTACAAATAGAAACGTTTGACATTCTCTCTACAAATGGTATAATAATATGCGAAAGTGCAGTAGAGGACCGGTTTGCGCACGGGTTTGAGGTCGTCCGCGAACGCCGCTACGGCGCGACTTTGATTACCGTTCTGCGGAACGGCGAAACGGATGAAAAGCATGAGAGTAGCGATCTATCCGGGCAGCTTTGACCCGGTCACCCTGGGACATCTGGATATTATCCGCCGCGCGTCGGTCGTGTTTGACCGGCTGATCGTTGCGGTGATGCATAACCAGAATAAAAAGCCGATGTTTTCGGTGGACGAGCGCATGGATTTCCTGAAGCGGACGACGGGCGACCTGCCTAACGTGGAGATCGCGTCGTTTGGCGGCCTGCTCGCGGATTATGCGAAGCAGGAGGGCGCCTGTGCGGTGGTCAAGGGCCTGCGTGCAGTTTCGGATTTTGAATATGAGTTCCAGATGGCGCTGGCGAACCGGAAGCTTAATCCTGAATTGGACACGGTGTTCCTGATGACGAGCGCGGAGTATATGTATTTATCCTCGTCCGTAGTAAAGGATATTGCGGTGCATGGCGGCAGCGTTGCCGGATTTGTCCCTGCAGAAATCATAGACGATATTGTGCGCCGCACAAGAAAGGAAGGCTAACGATGGCAACTTTGGACGAACTGATCAACAGCATGTACGATATGGTACAGGACGCGAAAGGCATCCCGCTGGCGGGCGAGAAGTGCATCTTGGAGCGCGACCGTCTGCTTGATCTGCTCGATGAGCTGCGCGCCACGCTGCCGAACGATTTGAAAACAGCGCAGGACATCGTTGAGAAACGCAGTGAAATGCTTGCCTCCGGCAAGCGCGAAGCGGAATCGATCCGCCGCCAGGCCGAGGAGGATGCCCGGCAGATGGTTTCCGAAACCGAGATCGTCGTGGCCGCGCGCCGCAAGGCAAAGGAAGTGCAGGGCAATGCGGAGATCCAGGCCCGCGAGCTGCGCCGCGTGACGAACGAATACTGCGAGGATACGCTCAAGCGCACCGAGGAGGCGGTGGCGCTTTCGCTGGAGGAGATCCGCAAGGTGCGCCAGCGCTTTAAGAGCATCGCCAAATAAATATTTTACAGCCATCCGAAAAGCCAGGTTTTTACCTGGCTTTTTTTGCTGCGTTTTGCCGGTGAAATAAGATGGAATAAACTGTAAAATAAGGGAAGGGTGGGAAAAGGGCGCGGCGCGGGCGGAAAGAATGCGCGTTTTTGTGGGATTTCTCCCCACCGTTCGCGCAGCCGAAAGAGGCGTTTGTGGAAAGGGAAAATAATCGAACAAGTGTTTGAAAAATTGCAAAAATCGCTGTTTTTTCATTTTACCGCCATAATCTTCCGCAAAAAAATACGAAAAAATTCTTGCAATCTGGAGGGCTTCTCGTTATAATGGATTCAAGGTGGTGAGAAGTGGGGTAAAGTGTCACGGATTCCACCAAAGGGAAAGCGTGGTGTGAATCGGTGAAAGGCGAATACAAGCATTCCATAGACGCCAAGGGGCGTCTGGCGATGCCGGCCAAGCTTCGTGATGAGCTGGGCGAACGCTTCACCGTCACCAAAGGGCTGGACGGATGTCTGGCCGTTTATCCGGAAAAAGAGTGGGAGGGGCTGGAAGAGCGCATCCGCTCCCTGCCCATGTCCAAATCCCGCGATCTGCAGCGCTTTTTCTTCTCGGCCGCGTTCGACGCCGAGCTGGACGCGCAGGGCCGCATCCTGCTGCCCGCCAACCTGCGCGCGTACGCAGGGCTGGGCAAGGAGACGGTCGTTATCGGCGCCTCCAACCATGCAGAAATCTGGGACGCCGCGAAATGGGCGGCTTACAATGACAACATCACCGATGATCGCATCATGGAGGCCATGGAGGATCTCGGGTTCTAAAAAGCGCCGGACAAGGAGGGTCAGCGTATGGAATTTCATCACGTTTCCATTTTGCTCGAACCCTGTCTGGAGGCGCTGCATATCAAGCCGGACGGCGTTTACGTCGATGCGACGACGGGCGGCGCCGGACATTCGCTCCGCATTGCGGAGCGTTTGCATGATACTGGGCGCCTGGTCTGCATCGATCGGGACGACGAGGCGCTGGAAAACGCAAAGGTGCGCCTGAAGGATGTCTGGCAGCGCGTATACACGGTGAAAAGCGACTTCCGCGAGATCGATCGGGTGCTTGCCGGCCTGGGGCTGGCGGGCGCGGACGGAATCCTGTTCGACCTGGGCGTTTCGTCGCCGCAGCTGGACCATGCGGAGCGGGGCTTTTCCTACATGAAGGATGCGCCGCTCGACATGCGGATGGACCGGACGCAGGCGTTGACCGCGCACGACGTGGTAAACGGCTGGAGCAGGGAGGAGTTGCGCCGCATCCTGTTCGAATACGGCGAAGAACGCTATGCGCCGCTGATCGCCGCGGCCATCGAGCGGGAGCGGGAAAAAAAGCCGATAGAAACGACGGGAGAGCTTGTCGAAATCATAAAGGGTGCGATGCCGGCCAAGGCGCTGCGGGAAAAACAGCATCCGGCCAAGCGCAGTTTCCAGGCGATCCGCATAGCCGTTAATGACGAGCTTGGCGCGGTGCGGGAAGCGATGGACAAGGCGATCGACTGCCTGAACCCGGGCGGGCGCCTGGCGGTGATCACATTCCACAGCCTGGAGGACCGCATTGTCAAAGCCGCGTTCCAGCAGGCGGCGCAGGGCTGCACCTGCCCGAAGGATTTTCCGGTCTGCGTCTGCGGCGGGAAGCCTAAAGTCAGGCTGACGCCCCGCAAGCCGATTCTGCCGGATGAGAAAGAACTTGCAGACAACCCGCGGGCGCGGAGCGCAAAGCTCCGCGTGTGCGAAAAGATAGGAACAGACGCATAGGACAGAAAGGAAATGCAATGATGACTGCCAGCAGGGAGAGCGTAGCGTACAAACAGTATGAAGAGCGCATGGCGCCCGTACAACAGGAAAGAACACGCGACCTCCGTGCAGTCCCGACGCCGCGCCGCCGCAAAAAAGCCGCCGTGCGGCTGAACGTGTTCGTGTGCGTCAGCGTCATTGCGATCGCAGCGGTGTATATCTTGTTCTGCCAGATGCAGCTGACCCAGCTGACCGCGCAGGTCAGCACCCAGACCGAGGCGCTCGACGAGCTTGCGGCGGAAAATGTTTCCCTGTCAAGCAAGCAGATGAACAGCATGGACATGACGCAGGTGGAGGAATATGCGGTGAACCGCCTGGGCATGGTAAAAATGGACAATTCACAGATCGAATATGTGGAACTGACCAATCCGGATACGGTCACGGTGGCGCAGAGCGGGGTGTCGCTGGACGCGCTGTTTTCCGGCCTGGCCCGTAGCTTTTCTGCGGCCCTGGAATATATCCGGTAAGTAAATGAATAGGATGCGTAATAGGGGAGTGAGAGGTGGAAACTTCTGACTCCTTACGCTTTTTTTCGACCAAACGGCAGTGGAGGGATGCAACGCAAATGGCAGCAAAGGGACCGAACAATTTAATGCGCTCGCGCATCGTGATACTCACGCTGGCGTTTGTGGTGATCGGCTTTGGCCTGGTCGCCGTGCGCCTGCTGTATATGCAGGTGTTCCGCAACGACTTTTATGTGCAGCAGGCGACAACGCTGCAGACGCGGGACACGCTGGTCACGCCCAACCGCGGCACGATCTATGACGCGAACATGCAGGTGCTGGCCGAATCGGCCTCAGTCGCCCGCATTACGGTCAATCCCAAGGCTGTGATCGACGAGTCCAAGGTGAACAAGGGGATACCGGCGGAACAGCAGCAGCAGGAGCTGGCGCAGATCCTTGCCGACACGCTGGAGCTGGACTACGACACCGTGCTGGGGAAAATCAAAAGAACCGATACCCAGTATCAGATCATCGCCCAAAAGGTAGATAAGGACACGGAAAACGTCCTGTATGAAAAGCTCGAGGCCGCGGGCTGCGGCAACGCGGTCTATTCCGAGCCGGACACCAAGCGGTATTACAAATACGGCGCTTTCCTTTCCACCGTGCTGGGCTATGTCAACGACGATAACGTGGGCGTTTACGGCCTGGAATCCGAATACGAGAGCGAGCTTGCCGGTACTGCAGGGCGCATCGTCCGTGCGCAGAATGCCAAAAACCAGGATATGCCGTATGATTATCAGCAGTACATTCCGGCAACGGACGGAAACTCGCTTGTGCTGACGATCGACAGCGACATCCAGAATATCCTGGAAAAGCATCTGGAAACCGCGCTGGCGGATAATCCCAACGCACGCGACGGCGTATCGGGTATTGTAATGGATGTCAAGACCGGCGCGGTGCTCGCGATGGCCAACCTGCCGGACTTCGACCCCAACCAGCCGCGCGTGATCTCGGACGAACGGTACCTGAACGAGCTGAAGGAGACTGTGCAGAAGCTTTTGGAGGAAGCCGGCGTATCGGCGGAGATCCCTGACAAATACTATCAGGAGGGCGGGCTGGATAACCTGCCGGAGAGCGTGCAGAACAATGAGGCCCTGGTTGACGCGCTGACGGACGCGCGGACCGAGGAGCTTTACAAGATGTGGTATAATCCGGTTGTGACCGATACCTACGAGCCGGGCTCGACCTTCAAGCTGATGAACGTGGCGACCGCGTATGAGCTGGGCGTGGTGCATGCGGAGGATACCTTTTACTGCGGCGGCTCGATGATGGTCGGCGACTGGAAGGAACCGATCAAATGCCACAACACCAACGGGCATGGCTCGCAGACGCTGACGCAGGCGGTGATGAACTCCTGCAACGTGGCGATGATGCAGATTGTGGCAAAGACCGGCAGGGAACGCTTTTACGATTTTTTCAAGGCGTTCGGCATGAACAGCAGGACTGGCATCGACGTGCCGAATGAAAGCCCGGGCATCTTCTTTGACGTGGAGGACAGCACCTCGTGGAACGAGGTGGCGCTCGCGGTATCCTCGTTCGGCCAGCGCTTCCAGGTAACGCCGATCCAGATGGCGAGCATGATTTCGGCCATCGTGGACGACGGGAGGCTGAAAAAGCCTTATCTGGTCCGCGAGGTGCTGAATGCGGACGGTTCGATCAAATCCACGACCGAGACCGAGGTTGTCCGCCAAGTCATTTCGGAGGACACCTCCGCGTACATGCGCGATACAATGCTGCAGGTTGTGTCCAGTGGCACTGGTAAAAACGCCTATGTACCCGGCTACCGTGTGGGCGGCAAAACCGCGACCTCGGAGATTCTGAAAGAGGCGGAGGACGTCGAGGACCGCTATACGGCTTCGTTTATCGGCGTGGCGCCGATGGACGATCCGCAGATCGTGGTGCTGGTCGCGATCAGCGACCTGCCGGAATCCTCGCCGCACGGCGGCGGCGCAATCGCCGCGCCGGTCGTCGGCCGCATCATGGAGGATGTGCTGCCGTATATCGGCGTGACGCCGGTGTATACCGATGAGGAAAACGACCGCCGCGAGCTGACTGTACCCGGCGTGGTCGGTTCCACGCAGGAGCAGGCGGCGAGCACGCTGCAGCAGGCGGGCTTTGCGTACCGCGTCGTCGGCAGCGGCGACACGGTCACCGACCAGGTGCCGGCCAGCGGCGTGCGCATTCCGGCCAGCGGCAAGGTTATCCTGTATATGGGCGAGGATAAGCCTGCGGAGCAGATCGAGGTACCTGACCTGACCGGACTGACGCCGGACGAGTGCCGCGACACGCTGGAGCAGTACGGACTGTACCTCAAGCAGAAGGGGGTCGCCTCCTCGCAGATCACAGGCAATACCACCGCGAGCCAGCAGAGTCCGGCAAAAGGGACCAAGGTGAATATCGGCGCGGTGGTCACGGTTGAATTTTCCGACACAACGGGTGTCGACGACCGATAGGAGGAACGGAATGAAATTACAGGAATTGCTGGCCGGCGTTGCGGTGCAGAGCCGCACGGCGGCGCCGGAGCTGGAAATCGGCGAGGTGCGGTATGATTCGCGCGCGGTGGAAAAGGGCGACCTGTTCGTCGCCATCCGCGGCTATGCGACGGATGGCCACCGGTATATCGAAAAGGCGCTCGCGCAGGGCGCGGCGGCGGTCGTATGTGAAGAAGCGCCGGCGGGGGTGCCGGCGGTCGTGGTGGAGAACTCCCGCCGCGCGCTGGCGGAGATCGCGGCCAACCGCTTCGGCCATCCGGCGGACAGCATGGTCATGCTCGGCGTGACCGGAACGAACGGCAAAACCACCACGACCTACCTTGTCAAGCATATTCTGGAGCAGGCGGGGCATACGGTCGGGCTGATCGGCACCAACCAGAACCTGATCGGAAGCGAGGTCATCGAAACCGAACGCACCACGCCGGAGAGCTATGAGCTGCAGGCGC
This sequence comes from Agathobaculum sp. TL06, assembly GCF_054658635.1. Lineage (NCBI taxonomy): Bacteria > Bacillati > Bacillota > Clostridia > Eubacteriales > Butyricicoccaceae > Agathobaculum > Agathobaculum sp. TL06. Next base: position 99,886 of record NZ_BAAGGY010000006.1, on the reverse strand, counting down.
TGTTCGCCCGCATGCGGGACGCCGGCTGCACGCATGTGATTATGGAGGTGTCCTCGCACTCGCTCGTGCTCGACCGCGTACACGGCATCCGCTTTGCGGTCGGCGCGTTCACCAATCTGACGCAGGACCACCTGGATTTCCACAAAACCATGGAGGAGTACCGCAGGGCAAAGGCGCGTCTGTTCGCGGTCAGCGACAGGGGCGTGATCAATCTGGACGATCCGGCGGCCGGCGCCATGCTGGCCGACGCCCTGTGTCCATGCCTGACGTTTTCCTGTGAAAAGGACGCCGCCGACCTGACCGCCAGAAATATCGGCCTGCATGCGGATGGCGTTTCCTTCCTGGCCAACACCAGGGGCGAGCTGGCGCGCGTCCGTCTGGCGATACCCGGCCATTTTTCCGTGGAGAATGCGCTGGCCGCGCTGGGGATCGCGCTGCAGCTGGATATGCCGCTCGCGGATGCCGCGAAGGCGCTGGCCACGGCAACGGGCGTGAAAGGCCGCGTCGAGGTGGTGCCGACCGATACGGATTATACGGTGCTGATCGACTACGCGCACTCGCCCGACGGGGTGGAAAACGTCCTGCGCGCCGTGCGCGGCTTTGCCAAGGGGCGGGTCGTAGCGCTGTTTGGCTGCGGCGGGGACCGCGACCGGACCAAGCGGCCTAAAATGGGCGCGATCGCGGCGGCGCTGGCGGATTTCTGCATCGTGACGAGCGACAATCCGCGCACCGAAGAGCCGCAGGCCATTATCGACGATATCCTGGAGGGCATGAAAGACACCAAAACGCCGACGCAGGTCATCGTCGACCGGCCGGAAGCGATCCGGTGGGCGCTTGCGCACGCCAGGAAAGAGGATATCATCGTCCTGATGGGCAAGGGACACGAAACCTATCAGGAGGTCAACCATGTGAAGCATCATATGGATGAACGGGAGATTGTCGCGGATTATTTCGCGGATAGGAAGTAAGAAAAATAGCTTGGGGGAATCGATTGATGGAACGCTTTACACTGGCGCAGGCAGCGGAATGGACCGGAGGGGAGGCGCACGGGGCGGCGTCCCTGTCGTCGGTCTCCACGGATTCCAGGCAGATACCGCCGGAAACGCTGTTCCTGCCGCTCAAGGGCGAGCGCTTCGACGCGCATGACTTTATTGCGAAGGCGGTGGATAACGGCGCCGCGGCCGTGGTGTCGCACCGGCAGAACGAAACCTATCCGGTGCCGGCCCTGTATGTGGAGAACACCGCGCAGGCGCTGTTGGATCTGGCGGGCGGCTACCGCCGGCTGTGCGGCGGCAAGGTGGTCGGCGTGACCGGCTCGGTCGGCAAAACGACGACCAAGGAGCTGCTTTACGCCGTGCTCAGGCAGCAGTTCTGCGCACAGAAAACCGAAGGCAACCTGAATAACGAGGTCGGCCTGCCCCTCACCCTGCTCCAAATGACCAGGAAAACCGAGGTTATGGTTGCGGAAATGGGCATGAACCATTTCGGGGAGCTGTCCCGCATGACCGCGGCCGCGCAGCCGGATATCGCGGTCATCACCAATATCGGCACCTCGCATATTGAATTTCTTGGCTCGCGCGAGGGCATCTGCAGGGCGAAGCTCGAGATTTTGGAGGGCCTCCGGCCGGACGGCTGCGCTGTGCTCTGCGGAGACGAACCCCTTCTCTGGGAGAAGCGGGACGCGCTGGGCTGCCGGACGGTTACCTATGGAATAGAAAATCCGGCGTGTGATTTAACGGCATACTTGCATGAAGACGGTGCATTTGATATAGTAAATAACGGTCTGCCGGCGGCCGCATTGCCGCAGGGCGGACGTTTTTCGGCAAAACTCAGCATACCGGGCGCGCATAATATACTTAACGCGCTTGCGGCGGCGGCGGTCGGCCTGCTGCTGGGCGAGACGCCGGAGCATATCGCCGCAGGGCTTTCCTCCTATGAGGCGAGCGGCATGCGGCAGAATATTTACGAGCAGAACGGCTACTGCATCTTTGCGGACTGCTATAACGCCAGTCCGGACGCCATGGAGGCGGCGCTCAAGGTGCTCGGCGGCATGGCGGAAGGCGGGCGGCGGCTCGCGGTGCTTGGCTCCATGCTGGAGCTGGGCGGCTATGCGGAGGAGGGCCACCGCCGCGCGGGACGCGCGGCCGCGGAAAACGCCGACGCGCTGTATGCCTATGGGCCGGACGCGGGCGCGATGGTCGCGGGCGCGAAGGAGCGCGGCATGGCCGCGGCGTATGCGTTTGACGACCAGGCCGCGCTTGTCGCGGCGCTGCGGCGAGATGCGGAAAAGGGCGACGCGCTGCTGTTCAAAGGCAGCCGCGGCATGCGGATGGAGCGCGCGCTCGCATGGTTCTTAGGGGAGGACGTGGAAGAATGACACCGATCAATATCCGGACTGCGCTGATTGTCTGCGCGGTCGCATTTGTGATCACGGCGGCGATCGGGCCGGCGGTGATCCGCTATCTGCGCAAGATGAAATTCGGCCAGAAAATATTGGAGATCGGGCCGAAATGGCATATGAACAAGCAGAACATCCCGACGATGGGCGGGTTTATGTTTATCATCGGCATTGCAGTGGCGGTGCTGGCGGGCAACACGCTGCTGGGAGGGGTTTCGGTTTCCTCGCTGGCGGTGCTGGGCCTTGCCGCAGCGTACGGCGCGGTCGGTCTGGTGGATGATTACGCCAAAATCCGCAAAAAGGAAAACGCGGGGCTGACGCCCAAGCAGAAGCTGGTGCTTCAAATTCTGGTGGCGGGCGCGTTCATCCTGGTGCTGTTTCTGGAGTCAGACGGACTGCCCGCCCTCTGGATCCCGTTTACCGCTGTGGCGATCCCGCTTCCCTGGCCGCTGTACATCATCTTCGCCGCGTTCGTTATCGTGGGCGCGGATAACGCGGTCAACCTGACCGACGGTATCGACGGCCTGGCCGCAGGCGTGACCCTGCCGGTCGCCATCTTCTTTGTGTTTGTCGGCATTGCGCGGCAGGACGCTGGCGTGATGCTGTTCGCGGCGGCGCTCGCGGGCGGCCTGGCGGCGTTCCTGATCTATAATTTCAATCCGGCCAAGGTTTTCATGGGGGACACGGGCTCGCTGTTCCTTGGCGGCGCGGTGGCAGGTCTGGCGTTTGCCTGCGATATGCCGCTGATCCTGCTGCTGGTCGGGCTGATCTATATTATCGAAACGCTGTCCGTCATCCTGCAGGTGACGTACTTCAAGGTTTCCGGCGGCAAGCGCCTGTTCAAGATGGCGCCGATCCATCATCATTTTGAAATGTGCGGCTGGGGCGAAAAGAAGATCGTGCTGATATTTTCCGGCGCGACCATTCTGCTCTGCCTGCTGGCGTATTATGTAGCGCTGGCGCCGGTCCTGTAAACTGTTTGTAATTCAAAGCCCGTTCGGAGGTGTCCACATGGCAACGACAACCAGACAAGCGCGCACGGTGCGCAGGATGACCGCGGGACCGCGGTATGCGGACCGTCCCGCCATGCGGGCGGAAGAGAGGGGCGAGGCGGCGCTGCAGCCCTCGGACGGCCGGCTCCGCGAGCGGACGCGCGTGCGCGCCCATACCTGGGACGCGGGTATTTTCTTTTCGGTTATGCTGCTGCTGGCGATCGGTCTGGTCGCGCTGTTTTCCGCGAGCTATTCGACCGGCTATTACAATTTCAAAGGCGATTCCCTGCATTTCGTTACGCGGCAGGGCATGGTCGCCGCGGCCGGCGTGGTCGCAATGATCGTTATTTCCAAGTTCAGCTATAAGCTGTACGCCAGGTTTTATAAGCCGTTTCTGGCGGTGTCGGTCGTGCTGCTGATCCTGGTTGCGATACCGGGCATCGGCACCTGGTATAATGGCGCGCGGCGCTGGCTGTTCGGCTTTCAGCCGTCCGAGCTGGCAAAGCTTGCCGTTATTGTGTGCTTCGCGTATTGGATTGCGCGCGACGCGCAGAGCGTGCGCAGCTTTAAGGGGCTGCTCCGGCCGTACGGCTTCCTGCTTGCGGTATACGTTGTGCTGCTGGCGCTCGAACCGCACACCTCGGCGATGATGATTGTCTGCGGCATCGGCGTGTGCATCCTCGTTGCGGGCGGCATGCGGCTGTGGTATTTCGTTCCGATCGGCGTGGTAGGCGCCGGAACGCTGACGGCGTTTTATTTCATGTTCTCCCATGTGCGGGACCGTTTCGCGGTATGGCTCGACCCGTTTTCGGATATGACGGATAAGGGCTTCCAGGGGGCGATGAGCCAGATTGCCATCGGCTCGGGCGGCTTTTTCGGCTTTGGGCTTGGGCAGGGACGGCAGAAGCACCTGTACCTGCCCGAACCGCAGAACGATTTCATCTTTGCCTCGTGGTGTGAGGAAATGGGCTTTATCGGCGCGCTGCTGGTGATTTTGCTGTTCGCTTATCTGATTTACCGCGGGTTCCGCGTCGCGCGGGCGGCGCCGGATAAATTCAGCGCGATGCTGGCGACCGGCATTACCGCAAAGCTGGCGATACAGACATTGATGAACCTGTTCGTCGTTACGGGCATTATTCCGGTGACGGGCGCGGCGCTTCCGTTTTTCAGCTATGGCGGCACGGCGCTGCTCATGCAGCTCGGAGAAATGGGGATACTGCTGAATATATCGCGGTATATGCGGATAGACGCGCGCAACGAAGAATGAAGCGATAGGGGGAAATCAGGTTTGAGGCTGTATATCACTGGCGGCGGCACGGGCGGGCATGTGACGCCCGGGCTTGCCATCGCGCGGTATTTTGAGCAGAAGCATCCGGATGCGGTCGTCCGGTTCGCGGGATCGGCGCGCGGTATTGAAAACAAGCTGGTCCCGCGCGAGGGGTATCCGCTGGATACCATTGAGATCATCGGCTTGTCCCGTTCCATGAGCCCGAAGGGGCTTGCGCACAACCTGAAAGCGGCGCGGCTCGCCGTGTCCGCAGTCGGCAAGGCGAAAAAGCTGCTGCGGGAGGCGCGGCCGGACTGCGTGATTGGCTGCGGCGGCTATGCGTCGTTCGCGGTCGTCCGCGCGGCGCAGCAAATGGGGATACCGACCGTGCTGCTCGAGGTCAACGCTCTGCCGGGCAAGGTGACGCAAATGCTGGCGAAAAAGGCGGACCGCGTGCTGGTCTGCTTTGAGCAGGCGAAAACGCTGCTCGGCGGCGGCGACAAGGTGGTCGTGACCGGCGCGCCCGTGCGCGGCGAGATTTTGTCAGCGGACCGGAAAAAGGCGCGCGCCCGCTTCGGCCTGTCTGAGGACGATCAGCTTGTCGTCTCGTTCTGGGGCTCCATGGGCGCGAAATATATGAATGAGCACATGGCGGGTACGATCGCGCTGGAATGCAAAAACAATGTGCCGTACCGGCATGTACACGCGTCGGGCGCGGCGGCGCGCGACTGGATGCCGCGGCTTGCGGAGGAGCAGGGCGCGGCTTTGCGGGAGCATCCCAATATCGAACTGACCGAGTATATTTACGATATGGCAGACCGCATGGCGGCGGCTGACCTGATCGTCTGCCGCGCGGGCGCGGCGACGATGGGCGAGCTGTGCATGCTGGGGCGGCCCGCGCTGCTGGTGCCTTCGCCGTTCGTGGCGGAGAACCATCAGGAGAAAAACGCGCGCGCGCTCGAGCAGGCAGGCGGCTGCCGCGTGCTGCTGGAGAAGGACGCTTCGCCCCAGCGGCTGTACGACGAGATCGGGGAGCTGCTGTCCGATCGGGAACGCCTGCGGCAGATGGGGCGCGACGCGACGCGCCTGGCCGCGCATGACGCAAGCGAAAAAATTTACCGCGAGATCATGCAGGCTGTCCGCGAGCGGCAAAAATAAGGCAAAGGGGCGCTTGCATGAGACGCAGGAAGCGAAAACAGAAAACGCCGGAACAGATGCGGAAACGGGCGAACCGGCGGCAGCGGTTTTTCCATACGGTCGGCCGGCTGCTGTTTGTCGGCATACTGCTGTCGGCCGCCGTGCTCGCCCTGACGGTCTTTTTCAAGGTAGACACGATTTCCGTGGAGGGGTCCACCAAATACACGCCCGAGGAGATCGTCGCGGGCATGGATGTGAAAAAAGGGGACAACCTTTATCTTTGGAATAAGGTAAAAACGACAAACAGCCTGCTGGAGCAGTTTCCCTATCTGGAAACCGTGCAGATCCGGCGACACCTGCCGGATGCGCTGGTCGTCACAGTGACCGAATGCCGGGCGGCAGTGGCCGTTTCCACCAACGGCGTGTACTATCTGGTCAGCGCGCAGGGCAAAGTGCTGGAGCAGGCGGCGACGGATAACGGCCTGCCGGTCGTGGCCGGCGTGACGCTCGAGGCGGTCCAGCCGGGGCAGATGCTGGAGCCGGCTGCGGATGCCTATGTGGACGCGCTGCTGACCGTGCTGCAAACGCTGGATGCGGCGGACATGCTCTCGGAAACCGATTTCATCAACCTGCAGTCGCTCACCGATGTGCGCGTCGGCTATCTGGACCGGTTCGATATCCGCGTCGGTACGATGGAGCAGCTTGCCTACCGGCTGCGCTTTGCGCAGACTGTGATCGATGGGCGGCTCTCGCCCTCCGATATCGGGCGGCTGTACTGGGATGCGAAAAACAGGCTGCATTTTGTGCCGGATACCGCGGAGAACATCGCGCGTTCCGCAACCGGACAGGAGACGGATGACAGCCCGATTGTCGATCCGGACGCGCTGGACGCAGCCGGCGGAGACAATACAGGAGAAGCCGACGGCGGGGCGGACAGCGGCGCCGCCGGTTCGGAGGGTCCCGAATGACCGGCACGCCGCCCTGTCCCGTTAAAAGGCTGCAGCGCCCGCACAAGGCTTTTTCACGGCGGAGAGATACACGGATATTGGTGAAAAATACCGGCGCCGCCTTTGGTGGAAAGATACAGAAAAACTCAATATTTTTTTGAGGGATTCACTAATATGTGTTGCAAAATAGAACAAAAAGAGGTAAAATTAAAACAATAGGGGCTGTCTGTCCATTCCGCTTCCGGAGAGGGACAGGCCGTTGATATTGTGTAACGAAGATAATCTGAAAGATTTTTTATCATAACGGAGGATGGCAACAATGGGTTTTGAGTTTGAACAGGGCTTGGATAATGTAGTAAATATCAAAGTCATCGGCGTGGGCGGCGGCGGCGGCAATGCGGTCAACCGCATGGTCGAAAGCGGCGTGCAGGGCGTTGAGTTTATCTCGATCAATACAGATATGCAGGCGCTGAACTTCTCTCAGGCCGGCACCAAGATCCAGATCGGCGAGAAGCTGACCAAGGGACAGGGTGCGGGCGCAAACCCGGAGATCGGCCGCAAGGCTGCGGAGGAGAGCAAGGAGCAGATCGCCGCGGCGCTGGCCAACACCCATATGGTGTTCATCACCGCCGGTATGGGCGGCGGCACCGGCACCGGCGCGGCGCCGGTTGTGGCGCAGATCGCCCGTGAAATGGGTATCCTGACGGTCGGCGTTGTCACCCGTCCGTTTGCGTTCGAGGGTAAGAAGCGTCTGGAGCAGGCGTTGGGCGGCATCGACGAGCTGAACAAGAACGTCGATTCGCTGGTCATCATCCCGAACGAGCGCCTGAAATATGTTTCCGAACAGAAGATCACGTTCAAGAACGCGTTTGAGATTGCGGACGGCGTGCTGCGGCAGGCGGTCGCGAATATTTCCGAGCTGATTACCGTGCCGGGCTTCATCAACCTGGACTTTGCGGACGTTACCTCGGTGATGAAGGACGCGGGCTATGCGCATATCGGCACGGGCCGCGCCGCTGGGAAGGACAAGGCGGCGGAGGCCGCGCGCATGGCGATTTCCAGCCCGCTGCTCGAAACCTCGATCGATATGGCGCACGGTGTTATCGTTTCTGTTATCGGTTCGGATGATATCGGCCTGGATGAGGTCGAAACCGCTGCGACGATGGTCCAGCAGGCGGCGCATCCGGACGCGCATATCATCTTTGGCGCGTTTATCGACGACACGATGGACGACGAGATCCGCGTAGTCGTTATTGCCACCGGATTTGACAACATCCCCAATTCCGCGAAGCTGAATATGGATGGAAAGGCTCCGGAGCCGGCGTCCTCCGGCTTGTTCACCGAGGCGTCGACCGCGGCAGCGGAGGACAAGTCCGCTTCCGTCAAGAGCAGCCAGTCGAACGAGCTTGGCTCGGACGACGCGGCGTTCGACGTGCTGATGCGCATTTTTGATAAGGATCACCGCTGATTCTGTTGATGCTTGTATAATCATGCAAAACAGCCCTTTACAGGGCTGTTTTGGTCTGAAAAGGCCTTGTAAAGTTCGTGTAAAAGGAGTGTGATCACCGTGAGTGCGGACCCTCGAAGTATGAAAATAATAAATGCTCGCGGTGGCGCAGAGGGATAATTGCCGCCGCAGAAAGGCGGTAAGATATGGTAGAATTTTACAAGACGATCGACGGCCGCGTAACCGAGCTTTCGGGCTTTACGGAGGGCTGCTGGGTCAATATGGTGCATCCCAGCTCGGACGAGCTGGAGGAGATCGCGCGGGTGGCGCGGGTGGAAGAGGAATTTATCCGCGCGGCGCTCGATCCGGAGGAAAGCTCCCGTGTCGAGACGGAGGACGACCAGCTTTTGATGATCGTCGACATTCCGATGGTGGAGAAAAGCTCGGTCGAAGATGGCGGGCAGATGTTCAGCACCCTGCCAATGGGGATTGTAGTGGGGCAGAACGCGGTTATCACGGTTTGCCTGGACGACAGCATCATCCTGCGGTCGATCGCGGAGGGCGCGGTAAAGGGCGTCCATACGGCGATGCGCACGCGGTTTGTGTTCCAGATCTTGCTGCGGGTGGCGGGCCGCTTCCTGAAAAACCTGCGCATGATTGAACGCGACTTCACCCGAATCGAAAAGCGGCTGTATGATTCGCTCAAAAACGAGGAGCTGATCCAGCTTCTGGGCCTTTCCAAATCCCTGGTATACTTTTCCGCTTCCCTGAAGGGCAACGAAGTTACCATGGAAAAGGTGCTGCGCGGACGGGTGCTCAAGCTGTATGAGGACGATCGGGATATCCTGGAGGACGCGCTGATCGAGATTCGGCAGGCGATCGAAATGGCGGGCATCTATTCGAGCATTTTGTCCGGCACGATGGATGCTTACGCGTCGGTCGTTTCCAACAATCTGAACATCATCATGAAGGTGCTGACCGTGCTGACCATCATCATGACGATCCCCAATATCATCTTTGGCTTTTATGGGATGAATATAGAGGGAGGACGGATACCGGGCGATTTTGTCTGGTGGATTCCGCTGGCGATCTCGGTCGGGGGCTGCTTTTTCGCCTGGTTCATGCTGAAAAAGAAAAATCTGGATTAACCTATTGCGCCGCGGATGCGGCGCTTTTTCTTTGCCGGTTTGACGGATGGGTCCCGCCATTATATAATGAAAGGGCAGAGATAAAAACACGGTCCGGTTGGTAGTCCGGACGCGGCGGGGGGACCGCCGCCAGTAACCTGCCTCCTTTGGTTGTCCGTTCTCTGTGCGCAGAACCAATAAAGGAGGAATTTCTATGCGCACAGTCAATTGCCGTGTGACCGTGTATTTTGACGACCCGTTCTGGGCCGTGCTGTATGAGCGGGAGAGCGGCGGCTGGTATGAGGCGAGCCGGACGGTGTTCGGCGCGGAGCCCAGGGATCACGAGGTGTATGCGTTCCTGCTGCAAAGCTGGCGGCGGCTGCGGTTCAGCCCGCCGATACCGGCGGGCGAGCGGCCGGCGCGGCCGGATAACCCCAAGCGCCGCCAGCGCGCCGCCCGTCAGGCGGTGGAGCGGTCGGGGACCGGTACGCGGGCGCAGCGGGCGCTTGCCGCCCAGCGCGAGCAGGGGAAAACCGCGCGCCGCATCCGCACACGGGAGGAAAAAGCGCGGGAGGCTGCGGAACGCTATGAAAAGCACCGGCAAAAGCGCAGGGAAAAGCACAAGGGACACTGAATCGTGTCCCTTGTGCTTTTTAACGGTATAACGGCGCTCCCTTTCATCACGATAACAGTTAAACGGCCCAATGTGACGGACGGCAGGGAAAAATATCAAAAAAATTAAGAAATCCTTCATGGAATCCGTCCGGTTTTCTGCTATACTGCAATAAATAATGTGACAGAAATACGACAAAAAAGTATGATGAAAATTACAGAAAAAATATCTGGGTTTTTGTGCGAACAGTGAAAAATGCAAGGAGGTGGTGAATTTCCAGCAAAAACTTATTGCATAATACGGCAATAGTGCTATGATAGTACAAGGATTAGAGAGAGTAACTTTGCGAGTGGGAATGAAGGAGACGAGTTTTCGCCATGCTTCGCTTTTTAGAAAGTTTACAGTTTGTTTTATTCATATTTTTTACCGCAGCCTATGCATACCAGATCGTTTACCTGCTGGTCGGCTTTTTCGGAAAGGGGAAAGGCGGGAAGCAGGCCCCCGCGCTGCACCGCTATGCGGCGATCATCGCCGCGCGCAACGAGGAGAACGTGATCGGCGACCTGATCAAAAGCCTCAAGCGGCAGGACTATCCCGCCGAGCTGCTGGACGTGATCGTGATTGCGGATAACTGCACCGACCGCACGGCGGAGGTATCCCGTCAGGCGGGCGCGATCGTTTACGAGCGCTTTAACAAGGTGCAGGTCGGCAAGGGATATGCGCTCGACTATCTGTTCCGCCGCATTTTCGAGGACCAGGGCGAGCAGGCCTACGAAGGCTTCTTCGTGTTTGACGCGGACAATCTGGTTGACCCGCAGTTTGTGCGGGAAATGAACAAGATGTTCGACACCGGCGAATACGCGGCCCTGACCAGCTACCGCAATTCCAAAAACTTCTGTGACAACTGGATTTCCGCGGGCTATGCGCTGTGGTTCCTGCGGGAAGCGCGCTACCTGAACCGCCCGCGCACCCAGCTCGGGGTGAACTGCGCGGTTTCCGGCACCGGCTTCCTGGTCGCGGCGGATGTGATACGCGAGGATGGCGGCTGGCCTTACCATCTGCTGACCGAGGACATTGAGTTTTCTGTTTCATGCGCGATCCGCGGCCGGAAGATCGGCTACTGCGGCACGGCCGTGATCTACGACGAGCAGCCGACCGTGTTCCGGCAGTCGTGGGATCAGCGAATGCGCTGGACCAAGGGCTTTTACCAGATCGACGCGCGCTATACCGGCGCGCTGCTGGGCGGCTGCCTGCGCGGCGGGCGCCGCAGCATGTCCTGTTATGATATGCTGATGACGGTCGCGCCCGGCAACCTGGTCACGCTCGGCGTGCTGGCGCTGGCGCTGATCGCCTGCCTGAGCAGCCTTGCGCAGCCGGCGTTTATCACATACCGCGTGCTGCGTATGCTGGGCCGGATTATTTGGATGACGGTTAAGGGGATTTCGTTCAGCCTGTTCCTGTTCGGGGCGGTCACGATGCTGTCCGAATGGAAGAAAATTGATGGTCCGGCATGGAAAAAGATTGTGTTTATGTTCACGTTTCCGCTGTTTATGCTGACGTACATACCGATCTCGCTTGCCGCCCTGGTGAACAAGGTGGAGTGGAAGCCGATCCGGCATGGCTTGGCGGCCAAGGCGGAAAAGGGAAAAGAACGGGCATAAAAGACTAAAAAGCCTGCTGCGGGGAACGCAGCAGGCTTTCATTATTCTTCGATGCGGTGCGGCCGGCCGCCGGCGTAAAGCTCCCTGCGGATCGCGGCGAACATGCGCTCGGCCATATCCAGATACCGCCGGATCTCGTGCTCGTCGATCTCAAAAGGGAGGTCGGTGGGGTAGCGCGTTTCAATATAAAGGTCGTTGAGCGCCGCGCTTTCATCGAGGTATTCGGTAAACGTATCCGGATCGATGCGGATGGCCTGCCGGCACAGATAGGTGAGGTTGTGTCCGTCAAAGTGTCTGCCGGTGCGGTAGAGCAGATAGCCCTTGAGCGCTTTTTCAATCGCCTGCTGGCAGTGGAACGCGGTGTTGTAAGGGTCGCCGCCATAGGTCAGAAGCAGGCGGGCGCACTGCAGGTCGCACAGCGCTTTGTCCAGCCATTTGTAATAGAAATGACTGTCGGAGGCCCCTTTACGTCGTCGGCTCATAGATTACCTGGCCTTTCCGGGCGATCCAGGCGGCGTACGAGGTTTCGTCGGCGCACAGGTCCTCCCATTCCTCTGCGGTGTATACGCTCAGATTGACCGGCACATCGGCCGAGATCGCAAGGTGCAGGCGCGGCCGCAGCTTGCGGCAGTCCACGTCGTCCGGCACAATGACGCACAGGCTGAGCGCTTTGAGCTTGCCGGTCGCCATCGTGCGTTTTTCGGCAAAAAGGATGATTTTTTCCGGCCTGCAGATCCGCAGGATATCGTCGGCCGTTTGCTTTATCAGATCGGTCATGCTTCAGGACACCTGCCTTTCCAGAGGGGACAATGTGGCGAGCGCTTCAAAATGCGGCTTTCCATCCGCCTCGCCGCGGACGTAGCGGGCCGCGCCCACCGTGCCGCAGAGAAGCGCGAGCTGCTCGCCGAACGTGGTTTCCGCCGTGTAGTTAACCTGCAGCTCGGAGATAAAGCCCGGCTGCCGCTGCAGGTCGAGCGCGTCCGAGATCAGCTCGACGACGCGGACGTTGTTGACATGGTTGTTGACGTCCAGATCGGAATACAGGACGGGGTGGACATGATGCGGCTTGACAGACGCGCAGGAGAGCTTGGGCAGCGGGTCGAATAACGCGCCGCGCGCCGTATGCAGGTAATCCGCGGCCGCTGGGAAGCCGCTGGGACGCAGGATGCGGTGGGTCTGCGGGTCAAGCGTCACCCACATGGACTGGGCCTCGCCGACCAGCTTTTCGTTGGCAAAAAACGCAAAGCAGCGGTACCAGCTTGCGCCGCGGATGCCGGGACACCAGGTTTCGCAGCGGATGCGCTCATAGGGCAGCAGCGGCCGCAGGAGCGTGGCGCGCATTCGAGACAGGACCCACAGGATGCGAAGCTCTGCGGGGCCGAGATGCAGCGCCTCCGCGTGTACGGTCGCCGCGTCCTGCATGATGTTCCACAGGAAAGACGGCTTTGCGATGCCGCGGTTGTCAACATGGCTGTAATTGACCTCATATTCACGGGAAAGCAGGTCGGCCAAGGGAATGCGCCTCCAATCGGTTAATAAAACAGGCTGGTGATAAAGCGGGAAAGGATTTCCAGCAGACTGCTGTGCTGCGCGGACTCGCCGGCGGCGTCTCCGGGCGGGACGCCGTCAATCTCGGTATAGTGCTCGGTCAGCATGGACGAGCAGTTGGCGGTATCGATCAGGGAGGAATAGCTGAAAAACACCTCGCCCTGCACATCGATGCTGCTTTCGATCATGTCCAGCTGCCGCTCCAGTTCGGCCGTGCCATACCAGACGTCGCCGGGCTGCGCCTCGGCCGCGCGGTACGCGCCGATGCCGATATAGAGCGCGACGTCGCTGGTTGCCACAACGTTCTGCCACCAGTCGAGCAGGATCTCGAAGTCCGCGATCTCGTAGCCGATGGACCAATAGAGCTGAGGGCAGATATAATCGACCGTGCCGGCCTCGATCCACTCGACCGAATCGCAGTATATCTCACGGTAGGAGGAGCGGCCGTTGGTTTCGCTGCCCTCGGGATTGGAGGAGCGGTTATCCCAGATACCCGCGGGGCTGACGCCGAAAGAGAGGTCGGGGTCAAGCTCATGCAGCGCCGTGTCGAGCGCGGCGATCAGCGTGTTGACATTGTCGCGCCGCCAGTCCCCGATATCCTCAAAATCGCCGCCGTAGCGCGCGAACGAGGTGGCGTCGTTAAAATCCGGCCCTGGATAAAAATAATCGTCAAGATGGATGCCGTCCACCTCGTAATTGCGGACGATTTCCTCCGCGCCGTCAATGACGAGCTGCTGCACGGCGGACAGGCCGGGGTCAAAATAGTAATTCCCATCGTACTGCACGACCCATTCCGGATGCTGCTTGGCCGGACTGCTTTCCGGCAGCGCGGCCCATTCCGCCTCGCCGTCCTTGGTGATGCGGTAAGGGTTGATCCAGGCGTGGAGCTGCAGGCCGCGGCTGTGCGCGCCGTTTACCCAATAGGCGAGCAGGTCGAGGCCGCCGTCGGGCGCCTGACCCGTCGTGCCGCTCACATAACGGCTCCAGGGGAAAAGGTCGGACTGGTACAGCGCGTCCGCGGAGGGGCGGACCTGAAAGAACACGGTGTTCAGGCCCATGGACGCAATGTTGTCCAAAATCGCGTCCGCTTCGCTTTTGAGTTCGTCCGCGGTCATGCCCTGTCGGGTGGGATAGTCGATATTATAAACGCTGGAAACCCAGACGCCGCGGATACCGTCCCTGGCCGCGCTGCCGTTTGCGGCCGAAGCGGTGGGAAGCAGCAGGGCAAGCAGGAGAAAAAGCGATAAAATACGTCGTTTCAGCATGAAAATACTCCTTTGGTAAATGCGCGTAGCTTTATTCTTATTTTACCATTTTGGCCGGCGGAAAGCAAGGAATACGTCGTCCGGCTGCGGAAAGGAGCATTGACTTTGCCGGCGATCCATCGTATGATGGACAGGGAAAAGGATGTGAAAGGCTTTCATGCAGAAAAAAGTTTTGGCGCTGCACGACCTGTCCGGATTCGGGCGCTCGTCGCTCGTGCCGATCATTGCGGTGCTTTCCGCGGCGGGGCATCAGTGCGTGCCGCTGCCAACAGCGGTGTTTTCCACCCATACGGCGATCCCAAACTGGGTGACGACCGACTTAACCGGCGCGATGCAGGGAACAATAGAGCAGTACGACGCGCTGGGGCTGCGGTTTGAAGCGGTCTATGCGGGTTTTCTTGGCTCCGCGGATCAGATCGATCGGGTGCGGGAGGCGGCGCGGCGGCTGAAGGCCGTGGACGGGATCACCCTGATCGACCCTGTGATGGGCGACAACGGCAGGATATACGACACCTACACGCCCGAGATGTGTACTCGCATGCGGGAGCTTTGCGCCATCGCGGATATCATCACCCCCAATACGACCGAAGCCGCGATCCTGCTCGACCGCGACCCGTCCGGCAAGCCGCGCGGCGCGGAGGAGGCCTGGGAATGGATGCGCGCGCTGCGCGCGCGGTATGGCGCGCAGGTTGTGCTGACCGGCCTGGATTTTGCGGAAGGGCGCGTAGGCTCGGGTTGTCTGACGGCGGAGGGCGGCGCGCTGAGTCTGCACCGCCGCATCGACCGGTACTACCCGGGAACAGGGGACCTGTTCGCCTCCGTGATGCTGGGCAGCCTTCTGAACGGGGAAAAGCTGGCCGCGGCGTGCGACCGCGCGGGCGAATATGTCAAGGACTGCATCGCCTATACGGCGGCGCAGCAGACCGACCCGATGCACGGCGTACAATTTGAAAAGCTGCTGTATCATTTGGCGGGAGGATGCGATGAAGCACAAGGAAGAACTGAAGGAGATCATTAAGGCTTACCGCGATCGGGGCGCTGCCCGTGACCAGAACGAGCTGATCCAGCTTTTGCGGGAGGTCCAGACGCTGTTCGGCGGCGTGATACCGCAGAAAGCGCTGGAAAGGACCGCGGAAAAGCTGGAGCTGAAAATGACGTTCATCGATGCGCTGCTCAAGCGGTATCCGTCGATCCGAACCGAGGACGCGCCGCATACACTGTCTGTCTGCGGCGGGAAAAACTGCGCCAGACAGGCGGCGTTATCGGATTTTGTGGAACGGACCTATGGCGTGCAGGCGGGCGGCACGGCGGAAGCCGGCTTCCGCTACAAGGCGGCGGGCTGCATGAAAAAATGCGGCAAAGGCCCCTGCGTCAAATGGGACGGCGATATCCATACAGGGATGACGGAGGAAAAGCTGCGCAAGCTGATCGAGGGAGAATGTTAAAAGCGGGCGGCCTTTTCACAGGCCGCCCGCTTTTTGCGCGGAGCGAAACCACGCGATGACGGAAACAAAAACGCCTGTCCAAAAGACAGGCGTTTTTGTTTATTGGAGCGGCTGACGAGGCTCGAACTCGCTACCTCCACCTTGGCAAGGTGGCGCTCTACCAGATGAGCTACAGCCGCAGGCTATCGCGCCGGACTTATCAGCGCGATATTTATTATAGCAAAGGTGTGATGAACTGTCAAGCATAAAAATGAAAAAACAGAAAAATTTTCAGCCCTTGCCGCCGCGTGTGCGAAGCTGGATACGCAAGCATACGAACAGGTACAGCGCGAGCGCCAGGGGGAACTGGAGCAGGACGCTGACGGCGAACCGCTGTGCGGCCAGCCACAGTATCATCCAGGCTGCCCACATGCAGGGCATCAGCGCGAGCGGGAAGATGTTGCGCCGCCAAAAGCGGGCCCGCAAAGCGAGGCCTTTTGCGGCGTCCTGCGACCCGATCGAGCTGCATAAGCCCAGGAACAGTGCGCACATCCCGATCTGGATCAGCAGGCCGAGGATAGTGGGGATGCAGTAGTAGGTCTGCTGCCACCAGTCGAATAGCAATAGCGCCGCGCCGAACACGCAGCCGCCGGTCGTCAGGTCGAGCAGCATGGGCGCGCTGCGCAGCATATCGGACAGGGCAGGGACAGCGGCCCCGCCGTCCGCCTGCTCCGCCGGCGGCTCGATATCCCGCAGCAGCCAGTCGGTCGTGACGTCAAAATAGTCTGCGAGCGCGATTACCTTATCCGTGTCCGGCGTGGCGTCCTCGGTCTCCCATTTGGAAACCGCCTGCCGCGATACGCCGAGTGTGATGGCCAGCTCCTCCTGCGATAAGCCGCGCTGTTTGCGCAGGCTGATGATTTTTTCTCCAAGCGTCATGTTTGCTTACCTCCTTGCTTGATGAGACTAATTTTACCGGAAAAAGCGGTTGCATGCCACCAAGCGGGGCTGGAAATTGCGCAACCGGCGGTTGCAGACAGGAAAAAGGCGCGTTTTTCGCAAAACGCGCCGGAAAGATCAATAGCCGAGCGGCTCGCCGATCAGCACGACCTCGCACTTTTCCATTTTGGTGGGCGGCCCCATGTGGATCACCATGGCGCGGCAGAGCTTTTCCACAATCTCCGGATCATCCTTTCCGGACAGTCGTTTAGCGTTGAGGGGGGCGGCGACGTTTTTCGCGCGGTCGATCGCGCTTTCCAGATCGGGACACAGCTTGTTGATGCCGCAGACAAAGATGCAGCGCTTCGGGCCGAACAGCGTACCCGCGACGCGGTTGCAGGTGCCGTCGATATTGACGATCTCGCCGTTTTCCGACAGGCCGTTGGCGGAGCAGAGATAAATGTCGGGCGTCTGGAAGAATTCACCTGGCTTGAGCCAGTGCCAGTGGACAGAGGTGTTTCCGGCAAAGGCTTCCGGAAAACCCAGCTCCTTGAGCGTCATCGAGCCGCCGAGAGAAACCGATTTGCCCGCGCAGGCGTCGGTCAGATAGCGCTGCGCCTCCTGCGCGGTGGGGAAGTAAGTAAAGCCGAAGCCGCGCGCGGTGAAGGCCCTGCAGATCGCGTCCACCCCCGGCAGGCCGCGTTCGAACATCGGCAGCAATTCGGACGGGTCGCTTACCAGTGCCTGCGCGCCGGCGGCTTTCAGCTCCTCGGCCGGACGGAAGCCCCAGGTCACGCCGACAGCGGTCAGGCCGGCGTTTCGCGCGGTCTGCATATCGACCGCGCTGTCTCCGATGTAGAGGGCGGTCGCCGCGTCGCCGCCCAGCTCGCGCAGCAGTTGGAGCGCGCTGGTCGGATCAGGCTTGCGGGGGGTGTCCGGCCGCTCGCCGCAGGTGACCTGCACCAGATCACCGAAATAATGCCGGATCAGCCCCTTGGCGGCCAGATCATATTTGTTGGAAAGCACGCCGACCGAAACGCCGGCTTTTTTCAGCGCCTTGAGCAGCGGGAGGATGCCGTCATACGGTTGGGTGCGGTTCATCATGCGCTCGTTATAGGCGGTGCGGAAGTCGTCGAGGCAGGCGTCAACCATGGCCTCGGTGCGTTTGTTTTCCGGAATGCAGCGCTCGACCAGCTTGCGCACGCCGTTGCCCGCGCGCTTGCGCGTCTGCTCCTCGGTCACGGCGGGGAAGCCGCGCCGCATGACCGCGCAGTTGACGCTGTCGCACAGGTCGCCGAGGGTGTTGAGCAGGGTGCCGTCCAAATCAAAGATTGCCGTGTTGATTTTCATGCTATCGCTATCCTTTTTATCTGTTTGGGTGGGCGCGGCTTCAGCCGCGCATATAGGTTTGCGTGATCTCGGCCAGCAGGGAGGAAACCGTCGGGTTGAGCGCCTCCCGCCGCACGCGCCAGCGCCAGTTCTTGCCGCCGATCGTCCCGGGCGTGTTCATGTGCGCGTCCGCGCCGAGCGAGAGCAGGTCCTGCAGGGTGGTCATGGCGATGCACGCGGGCGAGGCCCAGACGCTTTTGATCGCGCTCCAGCCCATGGCCTCGCTGTGCGAGGTGCGCAGGTACCGGTAGGCAAACTGCTTTTCCGGCTCGGTGCAGATATCCATGATCTGCTCGCATACGGTCTGGGAGTCGTGCGTGGAGGTGTAAACGATGCTGTTCGGCACGAAGTTATGCGGCAGGTGCTCGTTGTCCTCGGCCGGCGTGAAGCCGAAGATCAGCACCTTCATGCCCGGCAGGCCGCTTTCTGCGAGCAGTTCGCGCACCTCGTCGGTCTGCACGCCCAGATCCTCCGCGATGAGCCGGACCGGACCGAGCGCCTGTTCGATGGCGCGGAGCAGCTCCATGCCCGGGCCTTTGCGCCAACGGCCTTTGATCGCGTTTTCCGATCCGGCCTTGACCTCCCAGTAGGCCGCGAAACCGCGGAAGTGGTCGAGCCGCACCACATCGAACAGCGCCATGTTGCTTTTCATGCGCCAGATCCACCAGGCGTAGTTCTCCGCGCGGTGCGCATCCCAGTCATACACCGGATTGCCCCAGAGCTGGCCGGTGGCCGAATAGTAGTCGGGCGGCACGCCCGCGACCAGCTTGGGGCTGCGGTCGGCCTTGAGCTTGAACAGTGTCGGGTGCGTCCACACATCCGAGGAGTCCGCGGAAACGTAGATCGGGATATCCCCGATGATCTGGATGCCTTTCTCATTGGCGTAGGCATGCAGCGCGTTCCACTGCTGGAAAAAGACATATTGCAGGAAGATGCGGAAGTCGATCTCGTCCCGCAGCTCGGCGGCCGCCTTTTCAAGCGCGGCGGGCTTGCGGTCGCGCACCGCCTTGTCCGGCCAAAGATAGACCGGCATATTGTGGTATTTTTCCTCCTTGAGCGCCATAAACAGCGCATAATCCGGCAGCCAGGCGGCATTTTCCTCGCGGAACGCGTCGATCTTGGCGCGCAGCGCGTCGTCTGCGCGGCGGTACGCCTTGCGGAACAGCGGCCAGCGGGTATCCGCGAGCTGTTCGAAATCCGCCTCGTCCGGTGAGGCCTCGAAGTCGCCGGCCCTGACCTCGGCCGCGGTCAGCAGGCCGTCCTCCACCAGCAGGTCGAGGTCGATCAGGTACGGGTTGCCCGCCGCTGCGGAAAAGCACTGATACGGCGAATCACCGAAACCGGTGTGGCCGAGCGGCAGGACCTGCCAATAGGTCTGACGGGCGGCGGCGAGAAAATCCACAAAATCATACGCGGCCTTGCCCATGGTACCCACGCCGTGCGGCGAGGGCAGAGAAGTGACGTGCGCGAGCACGCCGCTGGAGCGTTTGAACATACTGCGTTCCCCCAATTCAATATGACTCATTATAACACAGTTCGGCCGATTTCCCAAGAGTTATTCTTGCCGGCAAAGACTGGAAGCGGACGAGGGCAACGGGAGACCGTGCGGAATCCGCTTGCAAACGGCTGGCCGGCAGGCTATAATAAGAGGGTTAAAAACACAAAAAAGGGGAATATCAACGCATGAGAATGCGCAAAAAGAAAAACCTGGACGTGCGCTTTGCCGCGTGCGCGGATGTGATGGCGTTCAAGCCGAAGGAAAAGCGCGGCCGCTGGCGCGCGCTGTTCGGCAACGACCACCCGCTGCATGTGGAGATCGGCTGCGGCAAGGGGCGCTTTGCGATCGGCATGGCGGAGCAGCATCCGGAGATCAACTTTATCGCGGTCGAACGGGAGGAGGGCGCGCTCATCATGGCGGCGGAGCGCTGCCAGCAGCACCCGCTGCCCAACCTGCGGTTCGTATCCTTTGACGCGGCCGAGCTGCGCGAGGTGTTCGCCCCGGGCGAGGTGGACCGCATCTACCTGAACTTTTCCGACCCGTGGCCGCCTAACCGCCAACGCAAGCGCCGCCTGACGTGGCGCGCGTATTTGGAGGTATATGACGAGCTGCTGAAGCAGCAGGGCGACCTGTGCTTCAAGACCGACAACCAGCGCTTTTTTGAGTGGACGCTCGCGGAGATCTGTCAGTACGGCTGGCTGCTCCAGAATATCTCGCTCGACCTGCACCACTCGGATTTCGAGGGCAACGTGATGACCGAATATGAGGAGAAGTTCTCGTCCGAGGGCGCGCGCATCTACCGTCTGGAGGCGCGCCGGCGGCTGCCGGAATTTTTAAGAAAATAGAGGGAGGATGAAAAGCGGCCGCAGGGCCGCTTTTTCCTGTGGAAAATAAAAGTTATTGACATATGCCGGAAAAGTGCTATCCTATATTTATAACCGGCATATGCCGAAAATGAAAAACGGAGGCGCAGCTATATGAAAATCGCAGTCACTTATGAGGATGGACAGATATTCCAGCACTTTGGGCATACCGCCCAGTTCAAAGTATATGAAACAGCGGACGGGAAAATCCTTTCCTCTCAGATCGTTGATACTAATGGCAGCGGGCATGGGGCGCTTGCGGGCTTCCTGGCGGCGCAGGGCGTGGATACGCTGATTTGCGGCGGCATCGGCGGCGGTGCGCAGGCCGCGCTGGCCGATGCCGGCATCCGCCTGCTGGGCGGCGTGCAGGGCGGGGCGGACGAAGCGGTCGGGGCGTTCCTGTCCGGCTCGCTCCAGTATGATCCGGATGTCCGGTGTAGCCACCACGAGCATCACGGCGAGGGGCATGACTGTGCCTCGCACGGCGGCCACACCTGCGGCGGCCACTGCCACGGGTAAACGCGGATGCCAAGGCCGAAAAAGTGCCGCAGGGTATGCGGGCTGCCGGCCTGCCGGGAATTCGGTCCGCGCGGCATGGGCTGCGCGGGGGAGCCGGTTGTCATGGGGCTGGATGAGTACGAGGCGCTCCGCCTGATCGATCTGGAGGGCCTGCAGCAGGAGCAGGCCGCCGTGCAGATGGGGGTCGCGCGCACCACGGTGCAGGCGATTTACAACACCGCCCGCCGCAAGCTGACGGACTGCCTGGTCAACGGCAGGCTGCTGCGGCTCCAGGGCGGGGATGTGGAGGTCTGCGAGCGGCGCGCGCATTGCCCGAGAGCCGGCTGCTGCCTACGGCGAAGCTGCGATAAGGAAAGGCCGGAGGGATGATTCCCTCCGGCCTTTTTCTCTGGATGCGCCTGCGTTTGACAGACGGACGCCCCCCATACGGGCTTACAGCTTGGTGTATCCGCGCGGGGTGACGATAGCGTCCAGCGGGACGCCGGCCGCGCACGCGGGGCAGTCCTTACCGCGGACAAAATTGTGGTAATGCGGGAAATCCTCGCCCGAAAACAGGCGGACGACCGGCTTGCCGTCCAGCTCGGAAATGTTGGAGAACAGCGCGGAATAGCCGGCGACGCGGCCGCCGTAATATTCGATGCACTCGCGCGTCTGGGACAGGGTTTGACCGGTCGAGGCCGTGTTGACCAGCACCAGCACATTGCGGTTTTCGATCATGGGGCGGAGGTTGTCCGCGAACATGAACTGCCCGTTGACGTTGTTGTCCGGCTCGACAAGATAGACGGATTTGCCGGAATTCAGGCTGCCGATACCCGAGGAGGAAAGCTCGCGGGCCAGATAGGCGCCGATGTATTCCGTACCCTCCAGGCACAGGAGCGTGTCCACGCTGACCGCGCTGAAGTGGAAGGCGATGCTGCGCGCCGCTTCAAGCGCCATGGACATATTGTGCTTGATTTCGGACATATCGACATAATAATTGATGTGCGAATGGTTTGTGGCGAAATGCCCGGGGATCGCATCCGCGTAAAGGCGCTTGTTGGCATGGGAGATGATTCGGATCGGCTGCTGCATAAGGAAACCACCTTTCTTGCGACAATATAAGAAATCACACCCTTATTATACCGCATTTTACCGCGCAGGGCAAGAAAAAGCCGAGCGCTTTGGACGGCGTTTCCAGACGGGGAAAATAAAAAAGCAGCCGCACAGCGGCTGCCGTTCCATTGAAATGCGCGGGGCGCATGCGCCCGAAAGGTAATAAGCCCCGCCCTGCCGATGCGGCCCAATTAGTAACCTGCACGACTCGGCAGGTGGGTTTTCTGTTTGGCATGTCTGCGCTTCCAACATCCGTGTATACCCGGGAGGCCTGCTGCTCGATGCCAAAACTTTCCGAAATCCCGTACTAAAAATGTGGGTTAAAAAAAGGCCGCTGTCGCACAGGGCAGGGTGGCGTCCGGCAAAGCCTTGCCGGACGCCGGAAAGGAAGATGGGCTCAGCCCTCTTCGTCCTCCTCCGCTTCCGCGCGCTCCATCACGATATTGAACACGGCGTCCGCGATCTCGTCGTCCTCGACCGCTTCCAGCATTTCCTCGCCGTTTTCCTCCACGATCTGCATGATGACGACCTCCGCGTCTTCCTCAACGGCAAGCTCGGCCGGAATAAACGCCAGATAGGTCGTACCCTCATATTCCACGGTGTCGATGTGCTCAAACTCCACTTCGTTGCCGTCCTCATCGATCAGCGTGACAAAATCGTTGCCGTACTCCTCGCTCATGGTTCCGGCACCTCCTTGTGTTTGGTTTCAGATTGGGGGAGGATTGCTCTCCCCGCTTTAAGCATAACAAATCGCGCCGGATTTGTAAAGCCAAATTATCGGGGCGGCGCCACTGTCATAGTATGCCGCCCATGCGAATTATCATACCAGCAGGAGCGCAAGAAATAAAGCCTTGACTTTGCCTTTTATTTCTGCTATAGTATTACAGGTAACAAAGAAGAAGGCCGCGTCCTCACCCGCAGCGCTTGAGCAAACGGGTTAATCATTCCGCAAAGCCGCAGGGCAGTTTTGCGCTTTTGTGATGGAGGACGACCGTAAAGGGCCGGTCCTTTTTTCTTTTTGTATTTTAATCCGTTTTTGTTTGGAGGTGCTTACCAATCAGCAGCATGGAACATCAGATCAATGAAGAGATCCGCGACAAGGAAGTCCGTCTGATCAGCGACGACGGCGAACAGCTCGGCATCGTGCCTATCCAGCAGGCGCAGGACATCGCAGTGGAAAAGGGCATGGACCTGGTCAAGATCGCCCCGCAGGCAAAGCCGCCGGTGTGCAAGATCATGGACTACGGCAAATTCCGCTTTGAACAGGCCAAGCGGGAAAAGGAAGCGAGAAAAAATCAGCGCGTCGTGGAGATCAAAGAGATTCGCCTGACCCCCAATATCGACGTCGGCGACCTGAATACCAAGGTGAAAAACGCCTGCCGCTTCCTCAAGGACGGCGACAAGGTCAAGGTTTCGGTCCGCTTCCGCGGCCGTGAGGTCACCCATGCGTCGCTCGGTCAGGACCTGCTCCATCGCTTCGCGGAGCTGTGCGCGGAATGCAGCACGGTGGAAAAGCAGCCCAAGCTCGAAGGCCGCCAGATGCTTATGTTCCTGGCGCCCGCAAAAGACAAGTAAACCAAAAAGCGCGTTTTCAGCGCAAATTCAGAGAGGAGCAAACCCTTATGCCTAAGATCAAAACGCACAGCGGTGCAAAGAAAAGATTTTCCGTCACCAAGAACGGTAAATTCAAGCGCGGCCATGTCGGTAAACGCCATCTGCTCAACGGCCACGGAAAGACCACCAAGCTCAAGCGCCACCTCCGCAAGGAAGGCTTTGCGGATTCCACCAATGTGGCGCAGCTCAAGCGTCTGCTGCCGTATAAGTAAGTAAAATCACATCTTTCATATAGGAGGCAATCACAATGGCAAGAGTTAAGGGCGCGATGATGACGCGCAAAAGAAGAAAGAAGATCCTCAAGCGTGCCAAGGGCTACTGGGGTGCGAAATCCACCCATTACCGCGTAGCCAACCAGGCGGTCATGAAGAGCCTGAAGTACGCGTATATCGGCCGCAAGCACAAGAAGCGCGACTTCCGCCGCCTGTGGATCACCCGTATTTCGGCTGCCGCCAAGTCCTGCGGCATGAATTACAGCCGCTTTATGAACGGCCTCAAGAAAGCCGGCATCGACCTCAACCGTAAGATGCTCGCGGACCTTGCGGTCAACGACAAGGCTGCGTTCGCCGCGCTGGCGGAAAAGGCGAAGGCGGCGCTCTGATCCCCGAAGTGCCGGAAGACTCTGCGGAAACCGCTTGCTGTTTGTGAAAAAGGCCGTTTTACGGCCTTTTTCTTTTTTTGGCGGCCGCGCAGCTGCGGCTGGGAACGGCGCGGCGTGTCGAAAAATTGTTACATTTGTGTAACTTTACAGGAATTTTATTTGATTTTTTTGCATAATATGTTATACTGGATAACAGATAAATCAATAAGAGGAGGTGCAAAGGCTGATGAGACATATCCGAATCCCGCAAAAGCCCGACCGGCCGGACATCGATGATTTGATTTTCGGTGATGAGCATGAGACGCAAAGCGAAAAGTAAAACGCTTTATGGATTGGTCCACGCAGGGCGCGCATCGGGATTGAAATGCGGCCGCGTGGTTTTTTTATATTTATTTCCCGGCAATAAAAACAGGGGAGTTCCATTCTGAATATGAAAAACGCGTCTCAAAAGAAGTGATGCCCGAAGCGGTTTTTCCGTTTCGGGCATTTTGTTTGTTCAATTTTCCGCCGGAATGGCCGCGCGCAGGCGGTCGAGCGCGGCTTGGAAGCGCGGCTCGTCCCGCAGGGGCGCGTACCGCTCGTCCTCCTCAATTGCGCGGAGCGTCAGACGGTGGGTTTCGATGATATCATTCTGTGTAGGGACATGCGTCTGCACCGCGGCAAAAAACGGGTTATCACGGTAATCGAGCGTATAGGCAAGGCGCGTGTCGATATACTGCTCAAACAGGTCGAGCGCCTGCGCCTGGTCGCCCTCCTCCTGCGCGAGCATGATGCCGAGCAGCAGGCCGTTCGATCGGTCAAGCCCGAACAGCGCATCGACCGCGCGGTAGGCGTCAACCAGACGGTGGGCGGCGGCAAACGCCTTTTGCCGGCGGGTGATGGTGGTCAGGCTCATCAGCGCGGTTGATACCTCGCCCACATGGGTCAGCAGCGCGCGGCGCGCAAGCTGCTCTGCCTCGGTCAGCTTTTCCTGTGCCAGGTAAAGGGACAGGCGCAGCGCATCCGAATCGATGCCCTGCTTTGGCGGCAGGCTGTCGATCAGCGCCTCGGCCTCGTCATAACGGCCCAGCATGGTGAGCATGCTGATGCGCAGGGAGCGGGAAACCAGCTTTTCGCCGGTTTCCTCGGATTGCTGCTCCCCCTGCTCAAACAGGGCGAGGCATCGCTCCGTAATATCGGACGCCGTCTGTTCCGTATCCTCCGCACGGTTGAGGGCTGCGGCGATGTAACGATAATACAGCGCGCCTGCGAGCAGCTTGATCGAGCCGCTGTGCGGGTATTCGCGCAGTACCGCCTCGACCGCCCGCACGCCCGCGTCAAAGCCCTGGTCGTCAAATACCTGATGCAGCCGGCTGGAAATGGCAAGCTGCTCCTCGCGCGCAGGGTCGCGGCGGAAATCGAGAAGGGCGTCCACGGACAGGCCGAGCGCGCGGGCCAGCGGCGGCAGCAGCGTGATATCCGGATAGCTCGCGCAGGTTTCCCACTTGCTGACTGCGGCGGCGGACACGCCTACCATGTCAGCGAGCGTTTCCTGCGTCATCCCTTTTTCGCGGCGTGTTTGCATAATGATTTTTCCAATTTGCAGTTCCATCAAGAAAACCAGCTCTCTAAAATAGGATCAAAGGGCTCTTTGTCATGCCTATCGTATCATATGGCGCGCCGCCGCACAATGGAGGCAAAGTTTAACCAACGGTTGCATCATTCAACCGCCGGTTAAGCTGCGATGCAGATATGGACGCCAAAGCGGGGAGGGGGGGGAGCTGGGTTACAGGCGAAGCCCCTTGACATCCTTGATGCGGGACAGGATAACGTGTGTTTTCACGCTGACCGCACCGTCCAGGCGGTCGATTTCGTTCCGGATGAACGTATCAAGCTCGTCCTGTGAGGCGGCGACGGCATGCACATGCAGGCAGCAATTGCCGCTCATGCGGTAGATCTGGGTGACGGTGCCGCACTGATAAAGCCGGTCGATCACGGCGTTCAGTGCGTCGGGAGCCGTTTCGATCTCAAAATAGCAGGATACAGCGCCGCTGATTTTCTGCGGGTTGATGATGGTCGTGTATTCCTCGATGATCCCCTTTTTCTCCAGCGCGTCGATCCGGCCTTTCACCGCGACGCGCGAAAGGCCGACCAGCTCGCCGATCTCGGAATAGGAATAGCGGGCGTTCTGTGTGAGCAGGGTGAGGATCTTCTGGTCGAGGGCGTCCAGACAGTCCAGATACATGGGGAAGCCTCCTTTTCAGGGTGGGATGATATAAGAATAGTATAACACAGGGGAGGAACAAATAGAAATATATAATTGACGAATTAATAAAATATTGCTACTATAGTATTGCATAAAGAAAGATAAAAATTGCGTTTAGAAAAAGGTGGACGTATGCGAGGCGATTTGACAGAGGGCGATATCACCAAAAAGCTGTTGCTGTTCGCCCTGCCGCTGATGGCGGGCAACCTGCTGCAGCAGATGTATAACGTGGCGGATACGCTGATCGTGGGCCGTTTCCTGGGCGCGGACGCGCTGGCGGCGGTCGGTTCGTCGTATACGCTGATGGTGTTCCTGACCTCCATCCTGCTCGGGCTGTGTATGGGGAGCAGCGCGTTTTTCTCCATCCAGTTCGGGCGGAAGGATATGGAGCGGCTCCGGACCAGCTTCGCCCTGTCGTTTCTGCTGATCGGCGCGGCGGCGGTGCTGCTCAACCTCCTCTCGTTTGCCGGACTGGACTGGATCATCCGCGCCCTGCAGGTGCCGCGGGAGGTCGTCGGGCTGATGCGGGAATACCTGTTCTGCATCTTTTTCGGCATTCCGGCGACCTTTCTTTATAATTACTTTGCCAATCTGCTGCGCGCGGTCGGGGATTCGGTCACGCCGCTGCTGTTTTTGGGCGTTGCGGCGGTGATGAACATTGCGCTCGACCTGGTGTTCGTGCTTGTTTTCCGCTGGGGCGTAACGGGCGCGGCGGCTGCGACCGTCCTGGCGCAGTATGCGTCCGGCCTGGGGATATTGCTGTATTACCTGCTCCGCTTTCCGGAGCTGCGGGTCGCGCGGCGGCATATCCGCTGGGACAGCGGCATCGTCCGCGAGATCGCGGGCCTGTCGGTCCTGACCTGCGTGCAGCAATCCATTATGAACCTCGGCATCCTGATGGTACAGGGCCTGGTCAACAGCTTCGGCAAGGTGGTGATGGCGGCGTTTGCCGCCGCGGTCAAGATCGATTCGTTCGCTTATATGCCGGTACAGGATTTCGGCAATGCGTTTTCCACCTTTATCGCCCAGAATTACGGCGCGCGAAAGGCGGAGCGGATCCGGCGCGGGATAAAAAGCGCGGCGCTGTCCGCGTTCGCGTTCTGCGCGGCCATCAGCCTTGCGGTATGCGCGCTGGCCCGTCCGCTCATGGGGCTGTTTGTCGACGCTGGGGACACGGCGATCATCGAGGCCGGCGTGGGCTACCTGCGGATCGAGGGGGCGTTCTATTTCGGTATCGGCCTGTTGTTTCTGCTGTACGGTTTTTATCGGGCGGTCAAGATGCCCGGGATGTCGGTGGTGCTGACGGTGTTTTCGCTGGGTACGCGTGTGGCATTGGCCTACGCGCTGTCGGCTGTCCCCGCGCTGGGTGTGACCGGCATCTGGATGTCGGTACCGATCGGCTGGGCGCTGGCCGATGCGGTGGGCGTGCTGTATTACTACAGAAACCGGACGCGCATCCTTGCTGGGGGATAGGGCGGGATGAAACACGGGAGGGCGGCATAATGCCGCCCTCCCGCGTTGTTTATCGTCCGAAATAGCTGAAATGCATGTAGTCGCGTTTGCTCGACCAGGCGTTCCCGCCCCAGGAAAAGCCGTATTTCGTGAAAGCGTTGTATACATCCCCGCCCTCTGGTATGGAGTAGGGGTCCTCGTAGGGCGACCAGTGCGTGCCGGTGGTCGGGGTGAGCGAGCCGTCCGCGTTGATGGTGGCCTCCATGTTTTCCTCCCAGTTGATATCGATTGCGGTACCCTGTGAATGCTCGCCCGTGCGCCAGGAATAGCAGCCGACATTCTTGATCGGGAACTGCTCGTCGCCGTTATAAATTTCCTCAAAGATTGCCTCGTAAATCGGGGCGAGCGACTGATTGACCTCGATATACGCGGTGCCGGAGGTCTTGCTCCCGTCGGCCTGGAGCCGCCAGACCGGAACCGAGATTTCCACCATGTGCGCCTCGGCCTCCTCGGCGGTCTGGTATTTTTCACCGCCCACGCCGTAGACGAGCGTCATTTTGTCTGCTTCCGTGGAGGGGAACATGAGGTCGGGATCGAGCCAGTAGTCAGGGACCGAAACGGCGTCCTCCTCGCCGGAAGGCTCCTCTTCAGGCTCCTGGCCTTCAAAGGCCTGGCAGAAGCGCTCCGCCATGATAAGCGCCTGCTCGCGTGTCGCCGTGCCGTTGGGCGCTAACAGCGTAGCCTCGTCCGCGGCGGAAATGCCGTTTACGATCGTGTAATCGACCATGGTAATCATGGCGTTGACCGCATAATCGCTGATTTCCGGAACGTCGGGATAATCCTCCACGCAGGCGTCGCCGGCGATGGCGGGGGCGTCGATGCCGGCGGCGCCCAGGATATTATACAGCATCACACAAAGGTCCTGCCGCTTGATGCTGGCGTCCGGATCGAAAATGCCGTCGCCGCGGCCGCTTACCAGGCCGAGCTCATATGCCGCGACCACATTGGGGTCGTCGCAGTCGCGGAACGGTTTTTTGGCCGAAGCGAACACCGCCTTGCCGCTCACCGCCTTATAAGCGTTTACGGCAATGCCGCAGAATTCCGCGCGGGTGATCTCGGCCTTTGCGTTGAGCGCTTCGAGCGCGCTGGGCATCAGGCCGGCTTCCTGCGCGGCCGCGACGCCCTCCTCCGCCCAGGAGGAAATATTGGAAAGCGCGCCGGCCTGCTGGGCGAACAACGCCGCTGTCAGCGCCAGCGCACCCGCCCGGCGGGCAAAGGGATGGGACATAGGGAAAGACCTCCTTGCGTCTCAATAAAGAGAATTAGGATATTTTATGGAGCGGTTCACCGCAGAAATCTGGAAAAAACCGTCGAAAAAGGAATTTATTCACAATATACACAGGTTTTTCCACAACCTGCCGCGCAGAAGCGGGTCAACCGGCGGCCGCACGGTCGAGCGTGCGGTACTGCAGGGCCTCGGCAAGATGCTCGGCCTGGATGGACGCGCTGCCGGCCAGATCAGCGACCGTTCTCGCCACGCGCAGCACGCGGTCGTGCGCGCGGGCGGTGAGGCCGAGCCGCTCAAACGCCGCCGCGAACATGCGGGAGGCGTCGTCGGACAGGGCGCAGTACAGCGCCAATTGCGCGGGCGGGATTCTGGCGTTGCAGATACCGTCGCCCTGCCGCTGGTACTGGACTGCGCGGGCGGCGCACACGCGGTTGCGGATCGCTGCCGAAGGCTCCTCGGCAGCCTGTCCGCGGGCGGCCAGCGCCGCGTATTCGACAGGCCGTACCGCGATCTGCAGGTCGATGCGGTCGAGCAGAGGGCCGGACAGCCGCCGCAGGTACTGCTGTACGGAAGCGGGCGAGCAGGTGCAGCGGCTGGTTCCGTACCAGCCGCATTTACAGGGGTTCATGGCTGCGATCAATTGAAAATGCGCCGGATAGGTCACCTGCCCGGCAACGCGGGAGATCGTGATTTTTCCGTCTTCGAGCGGCTGGCGCAGGGTTTCGAGCACATCGCGGTGGAATTCGGGCAGCTCGTCCAGAAATAATACCCCCTGGTGGGCCAGTGTGACCTCGCCGGGGACGGGCAGCCGCCCGCCGGTACCCGCGCCGCCCGCGACCGCGTTTGCGGAGGAGTTATGGTGCGGCGCGCGGAACGGCCGCTCCGCGCGGGCGACCGCTTCCTGGCCGCGGCCGACCGCCGACCAGACTCGGATGACCTCCAGCCGCTCCGCATCGGACAAGGGCGGCAGGATGGTGGGGAAGCGTTTTGCCACCATGCTCTTGCCCGACCCGGGCGGGCCGGAGAGCAGGATATTGTGTCCGCCCGCGGCGGCGATCTCGAGCGCGCGCTTGACCGCGTGCTGTCCCATGACGTGCGAGAAATCGAGGGCCGCGCTGCACGGCTGCGGCGCGGCAGGCGGGGGGCAGGGAGAAAGCGGGCGGCGCCCGTTCAGATGGGCGAGCAGGTCGTTCAGGCCGGCCGCCGGCAGCACGGTAATGCCGGCGGCGTAGGCGGCCTCGGCCGCGTTCTGCTGTGGGACGAACACCGTGCGAAAGCCGGCGTCCCGCGCGGCAAGCGCCATGGAAAGCGCGCCGCAGACCGGACGCAGCTCGCCGGTCAGGGACAGCTCGCCGAGAAAGACGGCGTCCTGCGGCGGGGGATCGATCTCGCCCGCGGCCGCAAGGATGGAAAGCAGGATCGGAAGGTCATAGGCGGCGCCGGCCTTTTTGGTATCTGCGGGGGCGAGGTTGACCGTCAGGCGGGAGACCGGCCAGTCGAAGCCGCAGGATTTGACTGCGGCGCGCACACGCTCCCCGGCTTCGCTGACCGCGCCGGTCGGCAGGCCGACGATATCCAGGCGGGGCAGGCCGCTGGACAGAAAGCATTCGGCCGTGACGATATACCCGTCGATGCCGCGCAGGCCGGCTGAGAAGACACGCGATACCATGTTAAGCCCCTCCGAAACGCCAATTCTTACCGCTAATACTATACTACAAAATGTCAAATTCCGCAATGCAAAACGTCAAATGCAAACTAAATGTAATATTTATGGTACAAAAAGAGCAATTTGTTTCACGATATGAAATCGGTCCCGAAAAAGCGGAAATCGTTATGAATTTGTCATATTGGGTGTTTACAATTTGAGGGAGGAGTGCTAAAATAAATACGGTTGGTGAAGATCGCTTTTTCGGCGCAAAACTGGTGCGGAAAGGTCCTTTTTCACCCCTTCAGCATGTTATAACTGAATAGGAGGATATAAACATGGCAAGAAAGATGAAGTCCATGGACGGTAACACTGCGGCCGCGCACGTGTCGTATGCGTTTACCGAGGTCGCGGGTATCTATCCGATCACCCCGTCCAGCCCCATGGCAGACAGCGTTGACCAGTGGGCAGCCGCGGGTCAGAAGAACATTTTCGGTACAACCGTCAAGGTGATCGAAATGCAGTCCGAGGCGGGTGCTGCGGGTACGGTACACGGCTCCCTTGCGGCCGGTGCGCTGACCACCACCTACACCGCGTCCCAGGGCCTGCTGCTGATGATCCCGAATATGTACAAGATCGCGGGCGAGCTGCTTCCCTGTGTCTTCCATGTTTCGGCGCGTACGGTTGCGTCCCATGCGCTGAACATCTTTGGCGACCATTCCGACGTTATGGCCTGCCGCCAGACCGGTTTCGCCATGCTGGCTGAAACCAACCCGCAGGAAGTGATGGATCTGGGCGCGGTCGCGCACCTGGCGACCATCAAGTCCCGCGTTCCGTTCATCAACTTCTTCGACGGCTTCCGCACCTCCCACGAGATCCAGAAGATCGAGGTTTGGGACTACGAGGACCTGAAGGAAATGTGCGACATGGACGCTGTCGAGGCGTTCCGCAAGCGCGCCCTCAATCCGGAGCATGCGATGATGCGCGGCTCGCACGAGAACGGCGACGTATTCTTCCAGCACCGCGAGGCCTGCAACAAGTTCTACGACGCTGTTCCGGAGATCGTAGAGGAGTACATGGGCAAGGTCAACGCCAAGCTCGGCACCGACTATCAGCTGTTCAACTACTACGGCGCTGCCGACGCTGACCGCGTGATTATCGCGATGGGCTCGATCTGCGACGTGGCGGAGGAAGTAATCGATTACCTGAACGCGCACGGCGAAAAGGTCGGTCTTGTCAAGGTCCGTCTGTACCGTCCGTGGCGTGCGGACAAGCTGCTGGCCGCGATTCCGGCTACCGCCAAGAAGATCGCTGTCCTCGACCGCACCAAGGAGCCCGGCGCGCAGGGCGAGCCGCTCTACCTCGATGTCGTCACCGCGCTGGCGAACGCCGGCATCACCGATAAGGTCGTTATCGGCGGCCGCTACGGCCTCGGCTCCAAGGACACGCCTCCGGCGTCCGTCTTTGCCGTATATGAGGAGCTGACCAAGGCCGAGCCCAAGCCCCAGTTCACCATCGGCATCACCGACGACGTCACCTACCTGTCCCTCGAGGAGAAGCCGGCGCCGAACACCGCGGCGGAAGGCACCATCGAGTGCAAGTTCTGGGGTCTCGGCGGCGACGGCACGGTCGGCGCGAACAAGAACTCCATCAAGATCATCGGCGACCATACCGACAAGTATGTTCAGGCGTACTTCCAGTACGACTCCAAGAAGACCGGCGGCGTGACCATTTCGCACCTGCGCTTTGGCGACAAGCCGATCAAGTCTCCTTACTATATCAACAAGGCGGACTTTGTTGCCTGCCATAATCCCTCCTATATCGTTAAGGGCTTCCCGATGGTCCGCGACGTTAAGCCGGGCGGTATCTTCATGATCAACTGCCAGTGGACCGACGAAGAGCTTGACCACCACATGCCGGCTGTTGCCAAGCGCTATATCGCTGCCAACAACATCCAGCTTTACACGATCAACGCGATCGACAAGGCGATTGAGATCGGCATGGGCAAGCGCACCAACACCATCCTGCAGTCTGCGTTCTTCACGCTGGCCAAGGTTATGCCGCAGGAAGAAGCGATCGGCTACATGAAGGATGCCGCTACCAAGTCCTACCTGAAGAAAGGCCAGGATATCGTCGATATGAACCACAAGGCGATCGACGTTGGCGCGACCGCGTTCCACAAGGTTGAGATTCCGGCGTCCTGGGCGAATGCTGCGGACGAAGCGGACAACCGCGACCTGCAGGGCCGTCCGGAAGTCGTCAAGATGGTCAAGGACGTTATGGAGCCCATCGGCCGCATGGACGGCGACTCCCTGCCGGTATCCGCTTTCGCCGGCGAGCATGTTGACGGTTCGTTCGAGCATGGCGCTGCCGCTTATGAGAAGCGCGGCGTAGCCGTTACCGTTCCGACCTGGAACGCCGAGACCTGCGTACAGTGCAACCAGTGCGCTTATGTCTGCCCGCACGCCACCATCCGTCCGTTCGCGCTGACCGAGGAAGAGGCTGCCGCCGCTCCGGCTTCCGCCAAGATCGTGGACATCAAGGCCGGTAAGGGCAAGGGCGTGTACAAGTACACGATGGCCGTTTCCCCGCTCGACTGCATGGGCTGCGGCGTGTGCGTAGGCGTATGCCCGACCAAGTCGCTCACCATGGTTCCGCAGGAGCAGGAAGCTGCCCAGCAGGATGCGTTCGATTACTGCGTAGCCAAGGTTGCCGAGAAGGCCGATATGATCTCGACTGCTTCCGTCAAGGACAGCCAGTTCAAGAAGCCGCTGCTTGAGTTCTCCGGCTCGTGCGCAGGCTGCGCCGAGACCTCTTACGCCCGCCTGATCACCCAGGTCTGCGGCGACCGTATGTATATCTCCAACGCTACTGGATGCTCGTCCATCTGGGGCGGTCCGGCTGCTACCAGCCCGTACACCGTCGACGCGAACGGCCACGGTCCGGCCTGGGCGAACAGCCTGTTCGAGGACAACGCGGAGCACGGCCTCGGCATGTACTATGGCCAGCTCGCCATCCGTGAGCGCCTGATCTCCAAGCTCGAAGAGATGGCTGCGGCGGACGCGACTCCGGCCGAGACCAAGGACGCGATCGCCAAGTTCCTGGAAACCAAGGACAACGGCGCTGCCAACGCGGAGCCGGCCAAGGCTCTGGCCGCTGTGCTTGAGCAGGGCGCGGCTGCCGGCTGCGACGCCTGCAAGGAAATCGTTGCGCATAAGGAATACCTGGCCAAGAAGTCCGTCTGGATCTTCGGCGGCGACGGCTGGGCTTATGATATCGGCTTCGGCGGCCTGGATCATGTCCTCGCTTCCGGCCAGGATGTAAACGTCATGGTATTCGATACCGAGGTTTACTCCAACACCGGCGGTCAGGCCTCCAAGGCGACCAACATCGGCGCGGTTGCGCAGTTCGCGGCGTCCGGCAAGACCACCAAGAAGAAGAGCCTCGCCGAGATCGCAATGAGTTACGGCTATGTATACGTTGCCCAGATCGCTATGGGCGCGAACATGAACCAGACCCTCAAGGCGATTGCGGAAGCGGAAGCCTACCCGGGACCGTCCCTCATCATCGGCTACGCCCCGTGCGAGATGCACTCCATCAAGGGCGGCATGACCAACTGCCAGGCCGAGATGAAGAAGGCTGTCGACTGCGGCTACTGGAACCTGTTCCGCTTCAACCCGCAGCTGGCGGAAGAGGGCAAGAACCCGTTCATCCTGGAGTCCAAGGAGCCCAAGACCGAGGACTACCGCAAGTTCATGATGAACGAAGCGCGCTACTCCGCGCTGACCCGTTCGTTCCCGGATCGCGCCGAGAAGCTGTTCTCCGAATCCGAGGTCGAGTCCACCAAGCGCTATGCACACCTCAAGCGCCTGCAGGACCTGTATGCTCCGGAAGCGTAAGCTACAAAAGAATGACAAAGCCCCCGCGGATATTTATCCGCGGGGGCTTTTGTGTTACAATAGGAAAAAGGAGGGAGCGGTATGAAGCGGGGGATCTTCAGGCGCCTGTGCGGTCTGCTGCTGGCGGCTGCGGCGGTGTATGGGCTGACATTCGGCGCGCTGGCGCTGCGCGGCCTGCGTTATGTGGCGCCGGACGCGGAAAGCTGGCGGCTGCTGCCGTATATCGTACCCGCCGCGCGGTATGAGCAGGAAACGAGCGTTCGGCACCGGCAGGGCGTGCAAGCGGAGGCATCCCTTGTCATCCGGTGCTATGACGCGCAGGGACGGCTGTGCCGGAGTATTGTCTGGGACAAGGGCGACTGGGTTCCGCGCCTGACCGACTTCACCTATGATGGCGCGGTCCGGACGGAATGGACCAAGGGCGCGGCGGCGTACGGCTGGCTGCGCGTGACAACGGACCAGGCGGGGCGCGATACCAGGGTCGAGCTGGACGATGGCCGGACTGCGGTGCTGTCCTATCAGGCGGATCAGACCGAACCGTACCGGACCGAATGGTTCGGCCCGCAGGGCAACCTGATCGAATGGAGCCTGTGGGAGCGGGAGGGCGATACGGCGGTTTATACCTCGGGCGGCGCGGATCGCGCGGCGTCCACCCGAATCGTTTACCGGTACGACAGCCGCGGCAATCTGCTGTCCGCTCAGGGCGGCATTGTCGGAGAGCCGCCGATCGACAAACAGTGGAGCTGGACCTATCATGATGCGGAGCGGACCGCCGTAAGGCACGGCGGCGGCCAAACCGTCCGCTTTTGCTATGACGCACAGGGGCGCACGATCACCGAAAGCGTCTATGCGGAGGATGGGGCGGAAACCTATCGTGCCGAGAGCGTTTACCGCGAGATTACCAGACAGCGTACCGAATAAAAAGGAGGATGGAACGATGAAAAGATGGATAGCAGCCGTGCTGACGGCCTGCATGCTGGCGGTTCCGGCGGGAGCCGCGGACCAGCCGAGCGACTGGGCGCAGGAAGCGGTGCAGACCGCGCGCGAGGCGGGGCTGGTGCCGGAAAAGCTGGACAGCGCCTATGAACGGGCGGCGACACGGGCGGAGTTTTGCGCGCTGGCGGCGGCGGTTTACCGTTCATGGGAAACCGAAGGGCTGCTGGGCAAAGCGGAAAAGGATACCGTATTGTTCACGGACTGTAAGGATGGGGATGTGCTGCTGTGCGCGTCGGTCGGCATCGTCAATGGAGTGGGCGGCGGAAAGTTCGAGCCGAACCGGCCGCTTCAGAGGCAGGAGGCGGCCAGTATGCTGCACCGGCTGGGCGCGCTGCGGGCGGATTACGACGGCAGCGTGCAAGGCCGTCTGCCGCATGTGTTTGCGGATGGCGCGGATATCGCCTCGTGGGCGCGCAATGATATCAACTGGGTCTACTGCCACGGCATCATGACGGGGACGGGAGACAATGCGTTTGAGCCGGCGGATGAGTATACCCGCGAGCAGTCGATCGCAACCATGCTGCGCATATATGATGCGCAGTATGCGGCCGAGATTCCGAAAGAGCAGGGGGAAGCATACCGTGTCGTGGTGGACTATTCCGGCGCGGGGGTGGGCCGCGTACATATCGAGGATGCGGCCGGCAACCGCCTGCTGACCGATTTTGCGGATACAGACGGCTATTTTTATGATGCCAAGCTGTTAGGCGAATGGGCAAGCCTGCACTGGCAGCCGGATGCGGAAAGCGGATTTGCGTGCGCGTTATACAACCTGAGAACCGGCGACACATTGGCGGATTATCAGGCTGACACCGTGGATGCACAGTCGGGCCTGGCATGGGCGTACTCGATAGGCGAAGACACGGCGGACAGCCGCATCCTGTATGCGAACGGTACCTACAGTACGGAAACCTATCAGCCGGTGACCGATTGGGCGGACGGCAGGGCCGTGATCCGCGAGGGGGATGCCGTGTGTGCGATCAACCATAAGGGGGAGCGCCTCTGGCGCATGAATATTTCGCTCGATCAGGTGCAGGTGTACGGCGGGATCGGAGACCGCTTTGTGATAGAGCGCGACGGGGCATACTGCCTGATTACCGATGGCAGGATGGGAACGGTGAGCGAAACGCCGATGCTCCTGAACCGATGGAGCGATACTTATATCGCGCAGGACAGCGGGTACTATACGCTGTATGACTTTTCCGGCCGCCGCTTGAGCGAAACCTATGCCAACGCGATGATCGAGGCGGGGCAGGACCTTTATGCCTGCTGGCTGTCGGACACTGAGTACACCTATATCCGCTGCACGGAGTACGGAAATCCCCAAACGCTGTTTACGGTTTCCGTCAACCAGCGGCCGGGGCCGCTGGCGACCGACGGCGCGGGGGTGTATGCCCTGCAGACCGGCGCGCAGACCGTTGCCTGCTTCGACCGCTTTGGGGATACGCTCGGCACGATCGAAGCGCCGTTCGCAGTCGGGGAAGTGGACTTTGCAGACGGATGTGTCCGTATCAGGGGGAAGGCGCTTGAAACCGCTCAGCAGACCGCGCTCTTCCTTCCGACCGGAGAGCCGGCCGAATAAACCAAAACGCGAAACAGGAGCAGCAAGCGCTGCTCCTGTTCCGCGTTTTACCGCACGCCCGTCAGATCCTTGATACACTCGCCCGCGAGGATCATGCCCGCTACCGGCGGCACAAAGGAAACGCTGCCGGGTACGGCGCGCCCGGCGGTGCCTTTCTGCTCGGCCGAGGGCAGGGGCGTGCGCGGTTCCTCCCTGGAGTAGACGACCTTCAGGCGCTTGATGCGGCGTTTTTTGCATTCCAGCCGGATGACCCGCGCGAGCGGGCAGACCGAGGTCTTGTAAATATCCGCGACTTCAAACCGCGTGGGATCGAGCTTGTTGCCTGTCCCCATGGAGCAAATCAGCGGCACGCCCAGCCGGTCGCATGCGGCGATCAGATGCAGCTTGGCGGTCACGGTGTCGATCGCGTCGATCACATAGTCGAAACGGGTGAGGTCGAGCGCGCTGTCCGGCGTGTAGAACATGCGGAGCGCATGGACGGTGCAGCGCGGGTTGATATCCGCGATGCGCGCGCGCATCGCGTCCACCTTCGGCTGGCCGGACGTGGACGCAAGCGCGATAAGCTGGCGGTTGCGGTTGGTGAGCGCGACCGTATCGTTGTCGATCAGCGTCATCTCGCCTACGCCGGCGCGCGCGAGCGCTTCACACGCGAACGAGCCGACACCGCCTACGCCGAACACGGCGACATGGGACGCGGCGAGCGTCTGGATGGCCTGTGCGCCGAGCAGCAGCTCAGCGCGGGAAAATTCATGCAACATAAAGAAACCTCGTAAACAGCCACGCGGCGGCACAGAACGCGCCGGTGAAAATGAAACGCACCGAGACCCTCTGGGCGGCCTCGGTGCGGGACGGACAGATCAGCTGCGCGGTTCGGAGGCGGTCAGCTCCGCCTGGACGACCAGCCGCTGCTTGAGCGAACCGGACGGCGTGCCGGTAAACAGGGTGAGCACGGCCTCGCGCCCCTCGACAGGCTCGGTCACCCAGACCTCGGTAGGCTCGACCGTTACCGCCTGGAATACCGTATAG
Source organism: Agathobaculum sp. TL06 (assembly GCF_054658635.1). Classification (NCBI taxonomy): domain Bacteria; kingdom Bacillati; phylum Bacillota; class Clostridia; order Eubacteriales; family Butyricicoccaceae; genus Agathobaculum; species Agathobaculum sp. TL06. The sequence goes on along the minus strand of NZ_BAAGGY010000006.1, from coordinate 61,415 downwards.
GTATATTGCGTGTCCTGGTCGGCGAGCAGGATGGTATCCCCTTCGCCGAGCAATTCCAGATGACGCATCAGAGCGTCGGAGCGGTCGCCCGCGATCACGCAGTTGCCGGGCGCACCGGGCAGCGCGCTTCCCGCGAGATGCCCCGCGCCGAGCGCGAGGTCTTTCAGCTCAGTGCCTTCGACCACATTGTCGGCAGTGCCGAGCTTGGGCAGCTTAATCACGCCGACCTGCAGCGCCTCTTCCGGAGCGGTAGCCGTGCCGTAGGCGTCGCAGTCGGTCAGGTAGACCAGCTCCTCCTCGTCGGGGATGCTCTGCTCAATCCATTGCTCGGAAACCGGCGCGGGGTCCGCCGCGATCGTCTCTTTACCGACCAGCGTACCCCAGGGATAGTTGATGCCCTCGGTCAGCAGGCCGAAGGCCGCGATCGCGATACCCGAGATCAACAGGCCGCGTTCGATGGTTGTCTTTGTTTTACGTTCCATGCAAATCACCTAATAAGAGAGTATACTGAACGGCGGCGCGTTGTCAACCGCCATGCGGAAAAACTGAAAAAAACCTGTCCGCGGGACAGGTTTTTGGATGGAGCGGCTGACGAGGCTCGAACTCGCTACCTCCACCTTGGCAAGGTGGCGCTCTACCAGATGAGCTACAGCCGCATATAAATGGTGCCTCCGGGCGGAATCGCTTTGCTGCGGCAAAGCCACGGCGGTTAAAACAATCCACCGGATTGTTTTCAAGTGCCGCCTTTCGATTCCCTCGTCAGCGGGATTGTTTTTGATAAGCGCCACATGGCGCTTATCAAAAAGTGGTGCCTCCGGGCGGAATCGAACCACCGACACGGGGATTTTCAGTCCCCTGCTCTACCGACTGAGCTACAGAGGCGTTTCGCAACGTGCCTGTTAAGTATAGTCGATTTTTGCGGAAAAGTCAACCATAAATTTTCCTTTTCTGTGGGGAGCTTGCGCGCATGTTCGGGTTCATGGTATGATAAAAAGCAATGGAAGGGGAGAGTGCCATGCGCATTTGGACCGGCCGCGCGGGCAGCGGCAAAACAACGGCGATCCTGCGGGAGATCGCCGCCCGCTGTGAAAGCGGCGAGGGACGGCAGATCTTGCTTGTGCCGGAGCTGAACTCACACCGGATGGAGCGGTCGCTCGCCACGGCGACGGACAATCGGGGCGCGCGCACCGCAGAGGTGCTGACGTTCTCCCGCCTGGCTGATCGGGTGTTTTCCGAGGTCGGCGGGCTGGCGCAGCAGATGTTGACGCCGGCCGGACAGCTCCTCACTCTGCAGGAGGCCGCGCGCCGTGTTCAGGGCGGGCTGTCCGTATGGGGCGGCCTGGCGGACAAGCCCGAGCTGCTCGGCGAGGCGCTGGGGCTGGTGGACGAGTGCAAGACCTGTGCGGTCGCGCCGGAGGCGCTGTTCGCCGCCGCGGAGACGTGCGGGGACACGGCGCTTGCAGCGAAGCTGTCCGACCTGGCGCAGTTATTGACCGCGTATGAGCGCCTGTGCGACGAATCCCTGCCCGACCCGCGCGACCGGCTGACCCATCTGCGCGACCGGCTTGCGGAAAGTCATGTGCTGGACGGCGCGGCGGTGTATCTGGACGGCTTTCTGGGCTTTACGCCGCAGGAGCTGGCCGTGGTCGATGCCATGCTGGCGGCGGGCGTGCCGCTGGCGGCCGCGGTCGCCTGCGATATGGCGTATCCGGAAATATTCGTCACGGGCTGCAAAACGGTCAAGACCCTGGAGCGCATGGCAAAGCGGCATAACCGGAAAGCGGAGCGCATCGAGCTTGGCGCAAGCAGGGTTGCGCGGCCGGCGGGCCTGGCGGCGGTGGAGGCGCAAGGCCTGCTGCCCGTGCGCGTTCCGCAGGAGGCGTGCGAAGGGGTGCGCCTGTACGCCGCCGCGTCGCCGTTTGACGAGTGCGAGCACGCGGCGGCCTATATCCGGCGCAAGGTGCGCGATGAGGGCGCGCGCTACCGCGATTTCGTGGTGGCCGCGCGCGACATCGAGCCGTACAGCGCGTTCCTCGCCATGGCGATGGCGCGATATGACGTGCCGGTGTTCCTGGCGGAAAAGCCCGACCTGCTCTCCCGCCCGCCGATGGCGCTGGTCACGGGCGCGCTGAACGCGGCGCAGTCCTATTTCAAATACGAGGACCTGTTCGGCTGTCTCAAAACCGGCTTGATGCACCTGACGCGCGAGGAGTCGGACAAGCTGGAGAATTACGCGCTGACCTGGAATATCCGCGGCGGCGCGTGGGAGCGGGAATGGACCGAGCATCCGGACGGGTACGGTCAGCCGTTCGACGACCGCGCGCGGGCGCAGCTTGCGGAGCTGAACGCGCTGCGCGCGCGCTTGATCGGCCCGTTTTCCGCGCTGCGCGAAAGGCTGAAAGGGGAGCAGCCGGCGTCTGGCTGTGTGCGTGCGCTGTACGACTTCCTGCTCGCGGTGGACGCGCCGCGGCGCATGGCCGATCGCGCGGCCGCGCACGAGGCGGCCGGACGCCTGCAGCTTGCGGATGAGTACCGCCAGCTGTGGGAGATTCTGGTGTCCGCCATGGAGCAGTTCGCATGGGTATGCGGGGATACGCCGCTGACGGCGGAACGGTTTGCGAAGCTGTTCCGTCTGGTGCTGGGCGAATACGACGTAGGTACGATACCCGTCTCGCTCGACCGTGTGACCTGCGGCAATATCGAACGCGCATGCGGGGAAAACGCGAAATATGTGATCCTGCTCGGGGTAAACGACGGGCTGATCCCCAAGGCGCCCTCCTCCGCCTCGCTGCTCAGCGATATGGAGCGGGACAAGCTGGACGCGCTGGGGGTGGAACTGAAAGCCTACGGCGTGGAGCGCCTGCTCATGGAGCAGGAGACCCTGTACCGCGCGCTTGCCTGCCCCACCGAGGAGTTGCTGCTCATCTGGCATATGAGCGACGCCGCGGGAGGGGAGACGCGCCCGTCGTATTTTGTGGGCGTGGTGCGGGGGCTGCTGCCCGACGCGCCGTTTTCCACGCACCAGACGGAAACCGCGCAGGACCGCCTGCAGGCGGAGCGTCCGGCGGTCGAAATGGCCTGCGCATACCTGTCCGGCGACCGCACGGCGGCGGTGCGCGCGGCCTACGGCTTTTACCGCGACGACGAGCGGGTACACCATGCCGCGCGGCAGCGGCGCGGGCGGGGGCCGCTGACCAGCCCGCATACGATAGAGGGGCTGTATGGGAAAAGCCTCAACCTGACCGCCTCGCGCGTGGACACCTTTTACTCCTGCCGGTTCGCGTTTTTCATGCAGTACGGCCTGAAAGCCAGGCCGCGCCGCGTGGCGCGGTTTGACGCGCTCGAAACCGGCACGTTCATCCACTATGTGCTGGAGCATGCGCTGAACGCGCTGGGAAAAGGCGCGGGCGGCGCGGCGGCTGCGGAGGAAGCGGCGGTCCGGCGCGCCTGCCGCGCGGCGGTCCGGCAGTATGTGCAGGAGGAACTGGGCGGCCTGGAGAACAAGACCGCGCGCTTCCGCTATCTGTTCGGGCGGCTGACACGCACGGTCGAGCAAATTTTGGACAACGTGATCGACGAGCTGCGCGTTTCCGACTTCGCACCGATCGATTATGAGGTGGATTTTTCGCGCGGCGGCGACCTGCCGCCCGTCCTGTGCGCGGAGGGGGACGTTTCGGTGTCCCTCTCGGGCAAGGTGGACCGCGTGGACGGGTATATCAAAAACGGGCGGCTGTACCTGCGCGTGATGGACTACAAAAGCGGCAAAAAGTCGTTTTCCCTGTCGGATATCTGGTATGGGCTGAACATGCAGCTTGTTATCTACCTGTATGCGCTTCAGCAGGAGGGCTTGGAGCGCTACCGCAAGCGCCTGACCCAAACGCTCAACGAAATCGTACCCGCGGGCGTTTTATACGTCCCCGTGCGGGACGAGCTGCCCGATGCGGCGCGCGATATCGACGAGGACGCGCTCCGCGCCCTGCGCGACAAGGCGCTGCGCCGCAGCGGCCTGTTGAGCGACGACATGGAGCTGCTCGAGGCGATGGAGCACGGGCTGGAAGGCGACGGACGGTTTATTCCGGTCACGATCAAGGTGAAAAAGGGGGAGGACGCGCCCTCGCTCGCGGCGAAATCCGCAGTGGCCGACCTGGCGCGGTTTGGAAAGCTGGCCAGGTATACGCATGAAAAGCTGCTCGAAATGGGGCGCGAGCTGCGCGCGGGCAGCGTGGCCGCGGACCCGTGCAAAAAGGATAAAGCATCGAGCTTTTGCGACTGGTGCGACTTCCGCGCCGCCTGCCGCTTCGATGAAACGGCGGGGGACAGGGCGCGGTGGCTCCGGCACCTGTCGGACGAGGAGTTTTGGCAGCAGGTAGGGGGTGAATGACATGCCGCAATGGACCAAAGAGCAGGAAACCGCCATCCATGACAGGGGCGGCGCGCTGCTGGTGTCGGCGGCGGCAGGCTCGGGCAAGACCGCGGTGCTGGTTGAGCGCGTGCTCGCGCGGCTGACCGACCCGAACGATCCGGTGGATATCGACCGTCTGCTGCTCGTGACCTTTACTAACGCGGCGGCAGCCGAGATGCGCGAGCGCATCGGCGCCGCGCTGGGCGAGGCGGCGGCGAAAGCGCCGCACGATACGCGCCTGCGCCGCCAGATGTTTCTGGTACACCGCGCGAAGATCACGACCGTACACGCGCTGTGCCTGTCGCTCGCGCGCGAGCAGGCGGCGGCGCTCGGCATCGCGCCGGATTTTCGGCTGATGGATGAGAACGAGGGCAAGATCCTGCGCGCCGAGGTGCTTGAGGAGGTGCTCGACGCGGCATACGAGCGCGGGGACGCGGGCTTTTTCGCGCTCTGCGACCTGCTCGCCGCAGGGCGGGACGACAAGAAGCTGGGCGAGGTCATCCTTGGCACCTACGAAAAAATACAGGCGCATCCCGACCCGCGCGCCTTCCTGGAGGAGGTGCGGCGAGGGCTGTACGCGCGCGGGATGGATACCCCGCACGGGCGCGTCCTGCTTGCGCAGGCGCGCGCGGCGGCGGAGCACGGCGCGGCGTTTCTGCGCATGGCAGCGGCCGCGGTGACCGGTGTCGACGGCCTGGCCGACGCTTACCTGCCCGCGCTGACGAGCGACCTGAACCGCGCCGAGCGCCTGCTGGAAGCCCTGCGCGGCGGGGACTGGGACGACTGTGTGGAGGCCGCGCGGTCGATCACGTTCGACCGGCTGGGAGCCGCGCGTAAATTTGAGGACAAGGCGTTCCTTGAGGAAGTCAAGGCGATGCGCGAGGAGTGGAAGGACGCCGCCAAAGCCATCCGCGGCAAATGGCTGACCGTTACGGCGGCCGAGGCTGAATACGACCGCGCCCTGACCGCGCGCGCGCTGTTTGCGCTGATCGACATGGTAAATGCGTTCGACGACGCCTTTTCCGCGGCCAAGCGCGCGCGGAACGCGGCGGACTTTAACGATTTGGAGCATTTTGCGGTGCGCCTGCTGTACGAGGAGGGACGGCCCTCTGCGCTGGCCGCAGCGCTGTCCGAAGGCTATGCGGAGATCGCGGTGGATGAATACCAGGACACCAACGCCGTGCAGGACGCGATCTTCCGCGCGCTGTCCCGCGATGGGACCAACCTGTTCATGGTGGGCGACGTCAAGCAGAGCATCTACGGCTTCCGGCTGGCCGACCCCTCCATCTTCCTGTCCAAATACCGGACCTTTGCCGAGGCGGGGGAAGCGGGCGCGGGACAGCCGCGCCGCGTGGTGCTGGGGCGGAACTTCCGCTCGCGCGCGGCGGTGCTGGATGCGTGCAACTACCTGTTTGCCGCCGTGATGGGCGAAACGGTGGGCGGCCAGGCGTATACCGAACGGGAAGCGCTGCATCTGGGCGCAGACTATTATCCGGATGCGGACGACCCGCGCTACCGGACCGAGGTGCTGCTGGTGGACGCGGCAGGGCTTGGCGAGGACGACGACGCGCCCGACAAGACCGCGCTCGAGGCGCGGCTTGCTGCGCAGCGCATCCGCGCGCTGCTGGACGAGGGCTTTCCCGTGCTGGATAAGGAAACGGGCGCCCTGCGTCCGGTCACGCCGGGGGATATTGTGATCCTGCTGCGCTCGCCCAAAACCAAGGCGCGCACGTTCATCGCCGCGCTTGAGCAGACGGGCGTTTCCGCGAGCGCGGAGGAGCGCGGCGGCCTGCTGGAAACCGCCGAGGTGGGCGCGGTGGTTTCGCTCCTGAACGTGATCGATAACCCGAGGCAGGACGTGGACCTGATCGGCGCGCTGCGTTCGCCGCTGTTCGGCTTCACCGAGCAGGAACTGGCGGATATCCGTCTGACAGACCGCAAGGCAAGCTATTACGACGCGCTGGTGCAGTCGCGCGGCGATTTTCCGAAGGTTGAGGCGTTCCTGCAGCGGCTGGATTTCCTGCGCGGCTTCGCGTGCGACCAGCCGGTGTACCGCCTGCTGTGGGAGATCTATGACCAGACGGGCGCGCTCGGCCTGTACGGCGCGCTGCCGGGCGGCGCGCAGCGGCAGGCCAACCTGCTCGCCTTTTTCGAGCGGGCGCGGGCGTTCGAGGGGCAGGGCTTCCGCGGCCTGTTCGCGTTCGTGCGCCTGCTGCGCGGCATGCAGGAAACGGGCGAGGACTTCCAGACGGTCGGCGCGGAGGTATCGGGCGGCGCGGTGCGCATCATGAGCATCCACAAGTCCAAGGGGCTGGAATTTCCGGTGGTGCTGGTGGCGGACTGCGCGAAGCAGTTTAACGAAGCGGACCTGCGCGAGCCGGTGCTGGTGCATCAGTCCCTGGGGTTTGGCGGCAAGTGCCGCGACCGGAGCCGCGGCGTACAGTACGACACAGCCGAGCGCACAGCGGTCGCGGTGCTGCAGCGCCGCGAGATGGTAAGCGAGGAGCTGCGCGTACTGTATGTTGCGCTTACGCGCGCGAAAGAGAAGCTCATCCTCACCTGCGCAAGCGGAACGCTGCAGCGGTCGCTGGAAAAATGGGCGCGGCTGGCCGCGCTGGACGAGCTGCCGCAGTATGCGATGGGCGCGGTGCGCGCGCCGCTGGCCTGGATTCTCGCGCCGCTGCTGCGGCACCCCTGCGCGCGCGCGCTGAAGGAGCAGTATGGCCTGTCGGTGCCGGAGCACGGTACGGATAACGATGCGTTCCTCCTGCGCGTGTACCAGCCGGACGAGCTGGCGCCGCCGGAACAGGAGGTGCTGCGCTATGTGGAGACGGATACGGCGGGGTACGAGGTCAAGCCCTACCTGAGCTATCCGCGCGCGTATCTTTCCGAGCTGCCCAGCAAGCTGACCGCGACCGGCGTGGGCCGCGGCTACCGTGCGGACGAGGCCGCGGAGGAGACGGCGCCCCCGCGCCGCGAGCCGAAGCTGCGCGCGCCGCTGTTCGAGCAGGAGGCGCGGCGCCTCACGCCCGCTGAGATTGGCACGGCGCACCATCTGTTTATGCAGTTCTGCGATTTCGCGGCGGCCGCCGCGCCGGACGGCGTGGAGCGTGAGCGCGACCGGCTGGAGGAAAAGCGCATCCTGTCGCCGCAGCAGGCGGCGGCGATTGAGCCGGAAAAGATTCGGGCGTTTTTTACCTCGGCGCTGTACCACGGGCTGATGGCGGAGCATCCAGTGCGGCGGGAGTTCAAGTTTTCCGTGCTGGTGCCGGCCGCGCGGTATTTTCCGGTCGCGGCCGACGCGCCGGAGGAAAAGGTGCTGCTGCAGGGCGTGATCGACTGCCTGATCGACACGCCGGAGGGCTTTGTGATCGTGGATTTCAAAACAGACCGCGTATCAAAGGACGGGCTTGCCGCCCGCGCGGCGCGGTACCGCCCGCAGCTTGACGCGTATGCGGACGCGGTGGAGGCGGTTTTCGGCAGGCCGGTGAAACAGCGTGTTTTGTACTTTTTTGATACGGGAAATACCTGGGAAATGGGGAAATAGCGGTTAAGGTTGCGTTAAGAAAACGCCGATCGGGTTGACAAGGCCGCGGATAGATGGTAGCCTGTTATCAGCAAAAGAGAGCAACCCCGCCGGCGGAAAACGCCGCAAGTTTTTAAGTAGACCACAACATTCATTCCTCATTTCTAATAGAAAGAACCGCAGCAGATCTGCTGCGGTTCTTTCTATTGCCCGCATCGCTATTGCGCGCTTTGTATAAGCGGGCCGCGCCAAAAACCTGCAAAATCTGCTATATGCCCGCTTTACTTTACCTGGTAAAAAGGATATAATAAAAAGCAATATACAATCTGGAAAAACAGGAATGAAAAAGGAGAGGAAAACGCATGGCGTATTATTTCAGCGAGCCTTCGCACACGTTCAACGAATACCTGCTCGTACCCGGTTATTCGTCCGCGGAATGTATTCCGGCGAACGTCAGCCTCCGCACCCCGATCGTCAAGTTCAGAAAAGGACAGGAGTCCTCCCTGTATGCGAACATCCCGATGGTTTCGGCCATCATGCAGGCGGTTTCGGACGACCGCATGGCGATCGCGCTCGCGCAGGAGGGCGGCATTTCCTTTATTTACGGCTCGCAGACCATCGAGAGCGAGGCCGCGATGGTGTCCCGCGTCAAGAGCTACAAGGCCGGCTTCATCGTATCCGATTCCAACGTCAAGCCGGATCAGACGCTGGCGGATATCCTCGAGTTGAAGGCACGGACCGGTCACTCCACCGTTGCGGTCACGGACGACGGCACGGCTACCGGTAGACTGCTCGGCATCGTCACCAGCCGCGACTACCGCGTTTCCCGCATGGAGACCAACGTGAAGGTGTCCGAGTTCATGACCCCGTTTGAAAAGCTGATTACCGCGCCGGCGGACACCACGCTCAAGATCGCCAACGATATCATCTGGGATCATAAGCTCAATTCGCTCCCGCTGGTGGATGAGGAGCAGCATCTTGTTTATCTGGTGTTCCGCAAGGACTATGACAGCCACAAGGCAAATTCGCTTGAGCTGCTTGACGAGCATAAGCGCTATGTGGTGGGCGCGGGCATCAATACCCGCGATTATGCCGAGCGCGTACCCGCTCTGGTCGAGGCCGGCGCGGATGTGCTGTGCATCGATTCCTCCGAGGGCTTTTCCGAGTGGCAGAGCCGCACGCTCGCGTGGGTGCGCGAGAATTACGGCGACACAGTTAAGGTCGGCGCGGGCAACGTCGTCGATCGGGAAGGCTTCCGCTTCCTCGCGGACGCGGGCGCGGACTTTGTCAAGGTCGGCATCGGCGGCGGTTCGATCTGCATCACTCGCGAGCAGAAGGGCATCGGCCGCGGCCAGGCGACCGCGCTGATCGAGGTTGCCGCGGCGCGCGATGAATATTACCTGGAAACCGGCGTATATGTGCCGATCTGCTCGGACGGCGGCATCGTACACGATTACCACTGCACGCTGGCGCTGGCCATGGGCGCGGACTTCCTGATGCTGGGGCGCTACTTCTCCCGCTTTGACGAATCCCCGACCAACAAGGTCAACATCAACGGCAGCTACATGAAGGAATATTGGGGCGAAGGATCGGCCCGCGCGCGCAACTGGCAGCGCTACGATATGGGCGGCGACAAGAAGCTGTCTTTTGAGGAGGGCGTGGATTCCTATGTGCCGTACGCCGGCTCGCTCAAGGATAACCTGGGGCTGACGCTGAGCAAGGTGCGCTCGACCATGTGCAACTGCGGCGCGCTCTCCATTCCGGAATTCCAGAAGAAGGCGAAGATCACGCTCGTATCCGCCACCTCGATTGTCGAGGGCGGCGCGCATGACGTTGTGCTGAAAGAAACCTCGACAACGTCCAAGTAATACGGTTTTTGACCCGAAGATTGCCCCGTAGAAGACTGCGGGGCAATTCTTATCGGAAAGGAGGCAGGCATGGATACGGAAAAATGGATGGACGCGTTCACACAGGCAGTGCTGGAAGCGTTCGGTGAAAGGGTGTGCTGCGTTGGCCTGCAGGGCAGCCGAGCCCGCGGGGAAGCGGGGCCGGACAGCGACATCGATGTGGTCGTGATCCTGGACGCATGGCACATGGAGGACTGGCCGCGTTATGAGGCGGTGCTGGAAAGCCTGCCCGCACGGGACAAGGTGTGCGGCTTTGTATCCGGCAGGGAAGAGCTGCTGCACTGGGAGCCGTCCGAGCTGTTCGGGTTCTACTATGATACCAGGGTGTGGTACGGCAGCCTTGCGGCGCTGCGGGAGCGCTTCGGCCCGTCCGACGCCCGCCGCGCCGTGCGGATCGGCGCCTGCGGGCTCTACCACATGTGCGTACATAACCGCCTGCACGAAAAAAGCGGGCAGCTCCTGCGGGAACTGTATAAATCCGCCTTTTTCGTCCTGCGCGCAGCGCATTTCTGTCGGACGGGCGCGTTTGTCGCCCGCCGGTCGGAGCTTTTGCCGCTGTTGCAGGGAGAGGAGCGGCTGATCCTGGCGGCGGGCATGCCGCATCAGGAGGGGACGGAACCGTTTGAAATCCAATCCGAGCGGCTTTTGCAGTGGGCAGGCAGCCTGATCCGGTCTTACACTTGAGGGTTTTTGAGGAATGAAGGAGAGTGTGGGAATGGAATGGGAGTATTGGAAGAAGCAGGCGAAAAACGCGCTTATCTTTGCGAGATGGTGCGTGTTCGCGGTTGTGATCGGCGTTGTGGTCGGGGTGACCGGCACGGCGTTCCACCATGCGCTCGACTGGGCGGGGAGGATGCGGGAGCAGCATGGCTGGCTGCTGTATCTCCTGCCGCTCGCGGGCGTGTTCATCGCGTTCTGGTATAAGAAGAGCGAAATGCCGCTGGAACGCGGTACGAATTTTATTTTAACATCGGTGCGGGAGAACCATCCGGTCCGCCTGCGGCTGGCGCCGAGCATTTTCGTCACCTCGGTGCTGACCCACCTGTGCGGCGGCTCCGCGGGACGTGAGGGCGCGGCGCTTCAGCTCGGCGGTTCGATCTCGGGCAACATCGGACACTGGATGCGGCTGGACGACCGCGATTCGCGCACGATTACCATGTGCGGCATGGCGGCGGGCTTTGCGGCGCTGTTCGGCACGCCGCTGGCGGCGACCGTATTCGCGATGGAGGTCATCAGCGTGGGCGTGATGTATTATGCGGCGCTGTTCCCGTGCGTACTGGCGTCGCTGATTGCGCACGGCGTCGCGGTCGCGCTGGGGGGAGAAACCACGCGCTTCGCCCTCCATGCCGTGCCGGACCGGCTCGACGCGGCTTTGGTTGCGCGCCTGGTGCTGTTTGGCGTGGTATGCGCGGTGCTGAGCGCGGTGGTCTGCATCCTGTTCCACCAGATCGGGCGCTTTTTGAAAAGGCGGATCCCCAACCAGTATATCTGCATTGCCGCCGGCGGCGCGGCTGTCGCGGCGGTGTCGCTGCTGCTCGGCACGCGGGACTACAACGGCGCGGGCATGGCGGTGATCGAGCGGGCCATTGCGGGGGAGGCGCACTACACGGCGTTTTTTATCAAGCTTGTGCTGACCGCCATCACGATTGGCGTGGGGTATAAGGGCGGCGAGATCGTGCCGGTGCTGTTCATCGGGGCGACGTTCGGCGCTGCTTACGGCGGGCTTTTTGGTCTCGCCCCTTCCTTCGCCGCCGGACTTGGCATGACGGCGGTGTTCTGCGGCGTGACCAATTCCCCGCTGACCTCGATCCTGCTGGCCTATGAGCTGTTCGGCGGGCAGTCGCTCGGCCTGTTTGCGCTTGTGATTTCCATTGCCTATATGCTCAGCGGCTATTACGGCCTGTACAGCGAACAGAAGATCCTGTACTCCAAGATGCGGCCGCAATTTATCGACAGAAAAACCAAGTAAGGCGGCGCATCCGCCGGTGTTCCCTGGGAGGAAGAGAACCAATGCACGATTTCAAAGGCGCAATTTTCGATATGGATGGCACGCTGCTCGACTCCATGCCGGTGTGGAAACGGCTGACGCAGGGGTATCTGAGCCAGTTCGGCCTGCACATCACGGATCAGGACTACGCGGTGACCGAGGGCTTTTCCCAGCCGCAGGTGGCGCAGTATTTCATCGAGCGCTATCCGGAGCTGCCGATCGACGCGCAGGGCATGATGGACGGGATGGACCGCCTGATCACCGCGCGCTATGAAACGATAGCCAGACCGAAGGACGGGGTGTTCCCATTTTTGGAGGAGCTGCGCCGCCGCGGCGTAAAAATGGCGATCGCCACGCTGACCGCGCGGCGGCATGCGGAAAAGGCGCTGCGCGACCGCGGGATGCTGGATTATTTCGCATTCATGCTGACGATCGAGGATGTCGGCATCTCCAAGCACGAGCCGGATATCTATCTGCGCGCGGCGGAGCGGCTGGGGCTGCGCCCTGCGGACTGCATCGTGTTCGAGGACGCACCCTACGCGGGCGTGACCGCAAAGCGGGCGGGCTTTCGGGTGTGCGGCATGGCCGAGCCGGCCTATGCGGCGGGGGAGGCCGAGCTGCGGGCCGCCAGCGACTTTTTTGTGGAGGCCTCCTTTGACGAACTGGCAGGGAAACTGTAAAAAAAGCTTGCAATATCAACGATTATCCCGTAAACTATAATTGAGGATAAATTTGAGCTGCGCCGGACAAGCTTCGGGGCGGCTTCGTTGTCGTTAGGGGGAATGAAATTGGAACAGGAAAACAAAATGGGTTCGGCGCGCATGGGGCCGCTGATTTTTTCCATGGCGCTGCCCGCGATGATCTCCATGCTGATCAACGCGCTGTACAATATTGTTGACAGCATCTTTGTCGCGCAGTATTCGCAGAGCGCGCTGGCCGCGGTCTCGCTGGTTTTTCCCTTGCAGCAATTGGTGATTGCGATCGGTGTGGGAACGGGCGTGGGCGTCAACTCGCTGATCTCGCGCCGTTTGGGTGAAAAGCGGCAGCTGCACGCAGATTCCGCCGCGGAGCATGGCATCGCGCTGGCGGTTATCGGCGGCCTGGCGTTTGTTGTCGTCGGCTTTGTGCTGGCGCCGCCGTTCCTTGGCGCGTTCGGCTCCGCGCCCGATGTGTATGAGCAGGCGGTGCAGTATTCGCAGGTCGCGGTCGGGATGAGCTTTTTCGTCATGATCTCCATGATGTGCGAGAAAATACAGCAGTCCACCGGCAACATGATTATCCCGATGTGCCAGGGATTGACCGGCGCGATCATCAACATCATTCTTGACCCGCTGATGATCTTCGGCATCGGCCCGTTTCCGGAAATGGGCGTATATGGCGCGGCCGCCGCGACTGTGATCGGACAGGTGTTCGGCATGCTGATCGGGCTGTGGGGCGTCTTTATCCACCAAAAGGTGCTCAGGATAAAGATGCGGGAATTCAAGTGGCGCCTGCAGACCGTGAAGGATATTTACCGTGTCGGCCTGCCGGGCATCGTCATGCAGAGCGTGGTTTCGGTGATGACAGCCGGCATGAACGCTATCCTGATCAGCTTTTCGCAGACCGCGGTCAACGTTCTGGCGGTTTACTTCAAGCTGCAGACCTTTGTATTCATGCCGGTTTTCGGGCTGAACCAGGGCGCGCTGCCCGTTATGGGCTACAACTACGGCGCGCGGAATAAGGGACGCCTGTTCGGCGCCTATAAGATCGCGCTGACCGCGGCGGTGGTTATTATGGGCCTGGGGCTGGTGGTGTTCCAGGCGATTCCGGAAACCATGCTGATGATGTTCGTCGACCGCACGGACGCGGCCGCGGCGCGGGAGATGCTCGAGGTCGGCGTTCCGGCGCTCAGGATTATCAGCCTGTCGTTTATCGGCGCGGCGTTCGGCATCATTAACTCGACGCTGTTCCAGGCGACCGCGCGCGGCCTCAACAGCCTTGTCGTGTCGGTGTGCCGCCAGCTCGTTATCATCCTTCCCGCGGCCTGGCTGCTGGGCAGATGGTTCGGACTGGGCGCGATCTGGTATTCGTTCCCGATCGCGGAGATCGCGGCGTTCTTTATCTCCTACGCGCTGCTGTGGAAGGAATACCGCACCGAGCTGCGCTTTTTAGGGATGGAAAAGGAGGGCAAGGCTTGAAACGGATCGCAAGCTTCGAGGTGAACCATAATAAGCTCAAGCCGGGGATGTATACCTCGCGCATTGATGGCGACGTGACGACCTACGACATCCGCATGGTGTATCCCAATGCGGGAATCTATATCGAGCCTGCAGCCGGTCACACGTTCGAGCATCTCTTTGCAACGTTCGCCCGCAATTCGGATTTTTCAGAAAAAATTATTTACTGCGGTCCCATGGGCTGCCAAACCGGATTTTATTTTCTGGTGCGGGATATGGAAGCAGCCGACGCGATCGCGCTGGTGCAGCGGACGATGGCGTTCATCGCCGGCTATGAAGGCGGGATCCCGGGCGCGAGTCGCGTTGAGTGCGGCAACTACCGGCTGCACGATCTGGCGGGCGCAAAAAGGCTCGCCGCGTCCATGATTCCCGTGCTTGCGGGCTGGACCGAAGAAAAACTGGTATATGAAAAATAATGCTTGCATTTTGGCGCTTGCTGTGGTATCATAATTTTACGACTGTAAGAGGTTTAATGCGACTTACCGTGGAAAGAGGTGAAACAACATGAAACAGGGCATCCATCCCGAGTACAAGCAGACCACGATCCGCTGTGCCTGCGGCAATGTCATTGAGACCGGCTCCACCAAGGAGAACATCGTCGTTGACGTTTGCTCCAAGTGCCACCCCTTCTTCACGGGCAAGCAGAAGCTGGTAGACACCGGCGGACGTGTTGATCGCTTCAAGAAGCGTTTCAATCTGGATAAGTAAAACGGGAAACCATCGAAACCTTTGTGTTCGATGGTTTTTTGTTTCGTTATGCGGAGAGGAGGAAACCGTATGACCGAAAACCAAATCGAAAGCAGGGCGGAGCGCGCGGTGCTGGTCGGCCTGTCCTGCCCGGGCTTTACCGCTGAGCAGGACGCGGACGAACGCACGATGGCGGAGCTGAAGGCGCTGGCCGAAACCGCCGGAGCCGAGGCGGCAGCCATGACGCTGCAGCGCAGGCCGGCGCCGGACGCGCGCACGTTCATCGGGGAGGGCAAGGCCGAGGAGGTGCGCCAGCTTGCCGAAGTGAACGAGGCTTCGCTCATCCTGTTTGATAACGAGCTGTCGCCCTCCCAGATGCGGAACCTGGAGGAGCTGACCAAATGCACGGTGCTCGACCGCTCGGCGCTGATCCTGGACATCTTCGCGCAGCGCGCCCGCACGGGCGAGGGCAAGCTGCAGGTCGAACTGGCGCAGTACCAGTATATCCTGCCGCGGCTGGCCGGCATGTGGACGCATCTGGTGCGGCAGACGGCCGGCGGCGGCAAAAGCCCGATCGGTACGCGCGGCCCCGGTGAAACCCAGCTGGAAACCGACCGCCGCCATATCCGCCGCCGCATCGACAAGCTGAAAGAGGATTTGGAGCAGGTGCGTCAGGTGCGTGCCGTGCAGCGGCGCCAACGTAAAAAGACCGAGATGCCGCTGGTCGCGATCGTGGGTTATACAAACGCGGGGAAATCCACGCTGCTCAACGCCCTGACCGGAGCGGGCATTCCGGCAAACGACAGGCTGTTTGACACGCTTGACCCGACCACGCGCAAAAAGCGGATATCGGACACACAGGAGATCCTGTTGTCCGATACAGTCGGCTTTATCCGCAAGCTGCCGCACCATCTGGTTTCCGCATTCAAGGCGACGCTCGAGGAGCTGGCCTATGCCGACCTGCTGCTGCATGTGGTCGACGTTTCGGACGAGGACTGGGAACAGCAGGCGGAAACCGTGGAAAAGGTGGTCACCCAGCTCGGCGCGCAGGATATTCCGCGCGTGATGGTGTATAACAAGGCCGACAAATGCGCGCCGGATACGCTTCCGTTTTACCGGCCGGACGAGGGCGTCGCGATCTCCGCGAAAACCGGAGAGGGGCTGGATGCGCTGCTCGCGGCGATCGAGCGCGCGCTCGGCCGCGGCAAGCACAGGGTGTGCCTGCGCATCCCGTACAGCGATGGGGCGGTGCTGGATATGCTGCACCGCGAGGCGCAGGTCGAAGCGGTCGAATACGCAGCGGACGGCACGGTGGTCCGCGCGGTCGTGGATGACAAGACCTACGGCAGGGTAGCGGAATATCTGGCAGAGGAATGATGCGGGTGACGGGGATACCCAACCGCGCACGGGGATAAAAGCATGGGAAAAGACTACTTTGTGCCGTTTTCCGAATACGGCGAGGACAAGTTTGAAGAAAAGCATTCCAAATTCACCGGCCGTCTGTGGCGCGTGGAAAGCGCGGAACAGGCGGTGGCACGGGTCAAGCAGATGCGTGATACGTACTGGGATGCCACGCACAACTGCTGGGCCTATATCATACGGGAAGGCAACCTGATGCGCTACTCGGACGACGGGGAGCCGCAGGGTACGGCGGGGATGCCCATTTTGGACGTGCTGCGGCACGAAAAGCTGGAAAACGTCTGCTGTGTGGTCACGCGGTATTTCGGCGGGATACTGCTCGGCACCGGCGGGCTGGTGCGCGCCTACACCAAAGGGGCGCAGCTTGCGGTCGCGGCGGCGGGCGTCCAGCGGATGAGCCTGTACAGCGTGCTGCTGATTGCCTGCCCGTATCACCTGTATGAGATTGTGACGCACCTGCTGCCGGACTATGACTGTTCGATTGAGGAGACGGATTATGGCGCGGACGTCACGCTGACCTGCACGGTGCCGGCGGGCGGGGAGCAGGCGCTGAACGGGGCGCTGGCCGAGGCTACTGCCGGTTCGGTCTACGCCGAGGTGGTGGAAACCAAATTCATGGGCCGGCGGGTGCGATAGGACGCCGGCGGTTTGGATGTTCTGAAAAAATTTTTGAAAATAAAGAGGAAATCGCAGTTCCATCTGGTATTTCTATTATGCAGGCAATTCAGGCAGGGAGAGTGGCGCGTATGACTGTGCGGGAACAGCAGCAGGAAAGGGAACGGCTGACCTTGGCCGATTGGGCGACAAAGTCCTACGCCTCCAGGGGCCGGCAGCAGCCGATGGAGGAATGCCCGTACCGCACCTGCTTCCAGCGCGACAGGGACCGCATCATCCACTCCAAAGCGTTCCGGCGGCTGTCCAACAAGACGCAGGTATTCATTTCGCCGGAGGGCGACCACTATCGGGCGCGGCTGACGCATACGCTGGAGGTGGCGCAGATCGCGCGGACGGTCGCGCGGGCGCTGCGGCTGAACGAGGATCTGACGGAAGCGATCGCGCTGGGGCATGACCTGGGGCATACGCCGTTCGGGCATGCCGGCGAGCGCGCGCTGGACGAGGTCTGCCCGTTCGGGTTCCGGCATAATGAGCAGAGCCTGCGTATGATCGACCGGATCGAGGACCTGAACCTCACCTGGGAGGTGCGCGACGGTATCGTGTGCCATACGGGCGGCAGGAAGGCGGACACGCCGGAGGGCCGCATCATCCATTTCGCGGACCGGATCGCCTACATCAACCACGACATCGACGACGCGATCCGCGGGGGGCTGATCCGCGCGGCGGATATCCCGCGCCGTTTGCTCGACAGCCTGGGCGATACCCACGGGCGGCGCATTGACACGATGGTGACCGCCATGATCTCCTATGGGCAGCAGCATCAGGAGATCGGCATGGACGAAAAGACGCACCACGAAATGCTCGAGCTGCGCCAGTTTATGTTTGACTATGTATACCAGGGGACGGAGGCGCAGAGCGAGGAGCAGCGCGCGAAAAATATGCTGCGCAGCCTGTATGAATATTTTGTCGAGCATCCGGACGAGCTGCCGAGCGATTATTTTGTCCTGATGACGCAGGGCGATCCGCTCGAGCGCGTGGTATGCGATTATATCGCCTGCATGACCGACCGGTACTCGATTTCCACCTATAAAAAATTATTTATTCCGAAAAGCTGGAATAAGATTGAAGATTGACGAAAACGGTTAAGATAAAGGGAAGGAGGGGGCGCAATGCCGTTTGACCGCGTGTTTTTGGACGAGCTTTCCGCGCGGAATGACATCGTGGATATTGTTTCGCAGTATGTGCAGCTGAAAAAAAGCGGCGCGAATTATTTCGGTCTCTGCCCTTTCCACAATGAAAAGACCGCTTCGTTTTCCGTTTCTCCGGACAAGCAGATTTTCCACTGCTTTGGCTGCGGCGCGGGCGGGGGCGTGATCACGTTCGTGATGAAAGCCGAGGGGCTGGAATTCCCCGATGCAGTGCGCTTTCTGGCCGACCGCGCGGGCATGCAGGTACCCGAGCAGGGGGAGGCGGAACGGAAAGCGGCGCGCCACCGCGAGCGGCTGTATGCGCTCTGCAAGGACGCGGCGCGGTTCTACTACCAGACGTTGTGGCAGCCGGAGCATCGGGCGGCGCAGCAGTATTTCATCGGCCGCGGCCTGCACCGGCGCGTTATGAATCAGTTCGGGCTGGGCTATGCGCCCGACTCCTTCCACGCGCTGATCGACGCAATGACCGCCAAGGGCTATACGCGGGAAGAACTGATGGATGCCGGACTGGTCAGCCGCAGCGAAAAAGGGCGGATTTACGACCGCTTCCGGAACCGCGTCATGTTCCCGATCATTGATGTGCGCGGCAATGTGATCGCGTTCGGCGGGCGGGTGATGGATGATTCCAAGCCCAAATACCTCAATTCCCCCGAAACGCCGATTTTTCATAAAAGCCGCAACCTGTTTGCGCTGAACCTGGCCAAGACGACGAAGAACGGGTACTTTATCCTCGCGGAAGGGTATATGGATGTGATCGCGCTGCATCAGGCTGGCTTCGACTCCGCCGTGGCCTCGCTCGGCACATCGCTGACCGAGGAGCAGGCGCGTATTATCGCGCGCCACACGGACCAAATCGTGATTTCCTATGACGCGGACGGCGCGGGACAGGCCGCTGCACAGCGCGCGATCGATATTCTGAAAAAATGCGACCTGCAGGTCAAGGTGCTGAAAATACCGGGCGCCAAGGATCCGGATGAATTTATCAAAGCCAAGGGGGCGGACGCGTTCCGCGCGATCATCGAGCGGAGCGAAAACCACAACGCCTACCGGCTGGAGCAGATCGCGGCCAAATACGATCTGGAGGACGACGAGGCGCGCGTACTGTTCCTGCGGGATGCGGCGCGCATGCTCGCGGGCATTGAAAGCTCGATCGAGCGCGAGGTATACGCGGGACGCGCCGCCAAAATGGCGGGCGTAACGGCGGAGGCCATGAATATCGAGGTGCGGCAGGAGCTTGGCATCCGGCGTAAGCGGCGGCAGGCCGCGGAGCGCCGCGAGATCCGCTCGCCGGTCGGCATGGCGCAGCCAAAGGACCGGACGCTGGCCTATACGGACGTAAAATCCGCGAAAGCGGAGGAAAATGTGCTGCGGCTCCTGTTCTCCGATCAAAAGCTGATCGCGGGGCTGGAAAAGGAGCTGCCGCCGGCATGGTTTTCCGCGCCGGTGCTGCGTAAGATATATGAGCGCGTGCTGGCGCTCGATCAGGAAGGGCAGATTGTCGACGTACTGCCGTTCGAAGGCTGGCTGGAGCCGAATGAAATGAGCCTTTTATCTTCGATTCTGGAGCAGAGCCTGCCGGCTGGCGAGCAGAGGCAGGCGCTGCGCGAGTACATAGATACCATAAGAATGCAGCGTGTCAGGGATGGTACCATTCAGGAAGCGGGCGAGGACCCGCTGCTTACCTTTGGACGCATCAAAAAACAAAACGCGGGAGGACAAACGATATGACGACAATGGGCAATGGCAATGCGCCGGAGCAGGCGGTGGACCAGCAGCAGGTGGTGAAGGACCTGCTGGCGCTCGGCAAAAAGAACGGGCGGCTGACGCTCAAGGAGATCGCGGATGCGCTCGGCCAGCTGGATATGGAAAGCGACGACATCGATAAGCTGTATGAAACGCTGGAGTCGATGGGGATCGAGATCGAAACCGAGGGCGTGCTGGAAAAGGCGCTGGGCGACGACGATGACGAGGTGTTCGAGCCTGAGGACGTCGAGGAGGTGCCGGAGGAAGAGCTGGTCGATACCTCCGCGATGGCGGAGGCCTTTGCGATTGACGATCCGGTGCGCATGTACCTGAAGGAGATCGGCAAGGTGGACCTGCTCAGTCCGGAGGAGGAGATCACGCTCGCCGAACAGATGCAGAGGGGCAATGAGGCGATCGAGCGCGTCCGCAATGAGGGGGACGCGATCCCGCCGGAGGAGCGCGCCGGACTGGATAAGGACATCAAGGCCGGCGAACGGGCGAAAAAGCGCCTGGCCGAAGCGAACCTCCGTCTGGTCGTTTCGATCGCAAAGCGCTATGTCGGCCGCGGGATGCTGTTTTTGGATTTGATCCAGGAGGGTAACCTGGGCCTGATTAAGGCGGTGGAAAAGTTTGATTCGACCAAGGGCTTCAAATTTTCTACCTATGCGACCTGGTGGATTCGGCAGGCCATCACCCGCGCGATCGCAGACCAGGCGCGGACGATCCGCATTCCGGTACACATGGTAGAGACGATCAACAAGGTCATCCGTGTTTCCCGCCAACTCCTGCAGGAGCTGGGACACGACCCGAGTCCGGAGGAAATTGCCAAGGAAATGAATATGCCGGTCGACCGTGTGCGCGATATCCTCAAGATCGCGCAGGAGCCGGTTTCGCTGGAAACGCCGATCGGCGAGGAGGAGGATTCCCATCTGGGCGATTTCATTCCGGATGATGACGCGCCCGAACCGGCTGAGGCGGCTTCGTTCATGCTGCTCAAGGAGCAGCTGGTCGAGGTGCTCAAAACCCTGACGCCGCGCGAGGAAAAGGTGCTGCGGCTGCGGTTCGGCATCGAGGACGGCCATACCCGCACGCTCGAGGAGGTCGGCAAGGAGTTCAACGTCACCCGTGAGCGTATCCGCCAGATCGAGGCCAAGGCGCTGCGCAAGCTGCGCCATCCGTCGCGTTCCAAAAAGCTGAAAGATTTCCTGAACTGACGCGGGCTTTTGCCCGGCGTTCAGGGATAACGCGCACTGCGGTTACATCAAAAAAGCACCGGAAACGCTTGTTTCCGGTGCTTTTTGCCTGTCGGTGCAGAGAGGGAACGGGATGGGCGCGCGCGGAACGGCGGGAAGTCCCAAGTCGTCAGCAGCGCTCAATCAGCCAATGGAACAGGGAAAGGTGGTTCGCGCCCGCCACATCCTCGCAGAAGGGCGGCACCATTCGTTCGGGATGCCACTGCACGCCAAGGATAGGGGCGGTGGCGTGCATAAGCGCCTCGATGACGCCGTCGTCGGCGCGCGCGGCGGTTTGGAGGCCGGGCGCGGGCTGATCGACCGCCTGGTGATGATAGCTGTTGACCGTGGGGGCCGGCCCTACGAGTACGGAAAGCGCGCCGGTACAGCGGATGCCGTGGCAGCCGCCGCTGTGCGCGGGGATGTCCTGATGCAGCGTGCCGCCGAGAAAGACGTTGATTACCTGAACGCCGCGGCAGATGCCGAGGATGGGCTTGCGGCGGCGGTAAAAGTCATCGAAGAGCGCCCGCTCCTCCTTGTCGCGCACCGGATCAACCGAAAGCGCGGCGCTTTGGACGTTTTGCCCGAAACAGGAGGGATGGATGTCGCCGCCGCCGGCGAGCAGCAGCCCGTCGCAGCGGGCGGCAAGGCAGGCGGACGGCCCGCCCGTATACAATACGCCCGCCGCGCCGGCGCCGCCCAGACAGGCGCCGTACAGCTCGGATTGCTGTCGTGATATGGATAAATTGCCCATTACGCGGCCGCTGGAAATTAAAATCAGTGGATGTTGCACAGCTTTCTCCTCCTATGCCTTTTTTCGTTGACAGGGCAATATAGAATCATTATACTTAGATTGTATGGGAAAAATAAAAATGAAGTTAAGGGTATGTGAAACGGAGGAAGCGCATGGAGTTCAATGTGCTGTCGGTCGTACAGTTGGTAGGCGGCTTGGCGCTGTTTATCTACGGTATGACCACAATGGGAAAGGGTTTGGAGCGCGCGGCTGGCTCCAAACTTGAAAAAACGCTGGAAAAAATGACCGGCAATGTGTTTAAGGCGCTGTTGATGGGCTTGGTGGTCACCATGGTCATCCAGTCCTCTTCGGCAACGACGGTCATGGTGGTTGGCTTTGTAAACGCTGGCATAATGTCCTTGCGGCAGTCTGTCGGCGTTATTTTGGGCGCGAATATCGGCACCACGATCACCGCGCAGATCCTGCGGCTGGACAGCGGCGGCGAGATGGGCGGCAATCTGTTCATGGAGATGCTCAAGCCGAAAAACCTCGCCTTTCTGATTGTTCTGGCCGGTGTTATCATTATGATGCTCGCCAAAAAGCGCAGGACGCGCGATATCGCGGATATCTTTTCCGGATTCGGCATCCTGTTTATCGGTATGTCCACGATGGAAAGCGCGGTCGCGCCGCTGGCCGACCTGCCCCAGTTCGCGCAGTTGTTCGCGACGATTGCCAACCCCGTGCTCGGCGTTCTGGTCGGCGCGGGCGTAACGGCGGTCATCCAGTCCTCGTCCGCATCGGTCGGCATTCTGCAGGCGCTGTCCACAACGGGCGCGATCACCTATGCCGCCGCGATACCGATTATCCTGGGTCAGAACATCGGCACCTGCATCACGGCGTTCCTGTCGTCGATTGGCGGCTCCAAAAACGCCCGCCGAACCGCGATGGTGCATTTTTACTTCAACCTGATCGGCTCAATCGTGTTTTTGGTCGTCATTTATTCGATCCAGTACACGGCCGGCTTCTCGTTCTGGAATTCGGCGATCGATAAGGGCGGCATCGCCAATTTCCACACGCTGTTCAATGTCACCTGTACGATTCTGTTCCTGCCGTTTACCAAACTGCTGGTGCATCTGGCGGAATGGAGCGTTCCGTCGGGCGAGCAGCAGGAGGACCCGCTGGCGCGTTTGGAGCCCCGCTTCTTGACGACGCCGTCGCTGGCCCTGGAGCAGGCGCAGCGCTGCATCGCGGATATGGGCGATGCGGCCAAGCAGAACCTGCGGCTGGCCACCGAGCCGCTGTTTGACAAAAGCGCGCCGAACGAAAGCCTGTTCAGGGAGCATGAGAGCTTTTTGGACCGTGCCGAGGTAGAAGTCGCGCGGTATCTGACCAATATCCACAATATCCGTTCGGTCGACCAGCGGCGCCAGTCGGCGGAGATGATGCACTCGCTGTCCGACTTTGAAAAGATTGGGGACTACGCGCAGAATATCTTTGACCGCGCGGAGGAATTCCGGCAAAGCGATCTGTCGTTCTCAGAGACCGCGGCGCAGGAGCTGCATACCATGTGCCAGGCGGTCGGCGAGGCGCTTGACCTGACCGTTGAGGGGTATGTGACGCGGTCGGTTTCCATCGCGCGCACGGTCGAGCCGGTGGAAGAGGTCGTGGATACGCTCAAGGAGCGGCTGAAAAGCAACCATATTCAGCGCCTGGGGAATAATGAATGCACGATGCAGATCGGCATCCATTTCCTTGATATCGTGCATGATCTGGAAAAAATCAGCGACCACTGCTCGAATATCGCGATTTATACGATCCAGCTTGGCGAGGGTGCCGAGGAATTCGATACGCATGAATACGCCAAGGAAGGCTACCGGTCCACGCCGCAGTTCGCGGAAAAGCTGCGCTATTATCAGCAGAAATACCTGACGCAGATTCAGCCGGCACAGGAAAAGGCCTAAAGCAGTATATGAAAGCGCCGCGTTCGTTAGAACGCGGCGCTTTTGTCATTCCTCAGAGGCGAATACCCCGTATATGGCGGAAAAAAGCTTTCTGAAAATGTTCCCGATGCGGGCGAGCACACCCTCGTCGGCCTGCCCCTGATCCGCGGCGGCGGTTCCTTCATCATCGTCGATCGTTATCTCATGGGTGCGCAGGATGAACTGCAGGCTGGCCGGCGTCGGGTTCTGGCTGCTGGTCACGGACTGCAGCTCGGCCTGCGCGTCGATGTTGAGGACATTGGTATCCTCTTCCAGATCCTTTTCCGCGTCGTCTACCGCGCTGTGGATCGAATCGGTTGCTTTCTGCAGGCTGTTGGCGCTGTTGGAGCGCGCGGCCTTATCCAGAACGTCCAGCAGGCCGTCGATCGATGTCTGCAGGCTGGCGTCCGTCTGGTCGCGGACCGAGCGCAGGATGCCGTTGGTGGAGTCGAGCATGTCGCAGGAAGCGGACAGCGCTTTGGTGAGCGCAACCATCAGTTCCTCGCTTTTGTCTGCGGCGGAGACCGCCTCGGTCGTGATCTGCTGCAGGCAGGTGGACAGGGCGGGGATATCGGCCACAAGCTGATTGACACGCTCGAGCGAGGTATTCATCAGATCGGCGAGCTTTTTTCCCTCCGCGGTGAAATCCTGCGGCAACCCCTCGTAATCCTCCAGCACATCCGCGATATCCGCAAGGTTTTCCAGGATGCCGTCCGAGGTGGACAGCATGCTCTCCAAGCTGTCCGTGGCGTCCGACAGCGTGCTCAGCGTTTTCTTGGACGCTGCAATCGTTCCGGACAGGCCGGAGGGGAGGGCGGACAGCATATCGCCCAGCGCGGCCGCTTCTTCGGGGCTGATGATGCCGGCGTAAACCAGATGCTCCAAATCGAACTGGATCAGTGTGATGAGCGCGTCCTGGATATCCTCCAATGCGGAAAGGGAATTCCTGAGGGAACTCAGGTTGGAGGACAGACGGCCCATATCGTTTTTCAGGTCGTCCACATCGCCCCGCAGCTGGTCAATATAAAATCCGTCGATATCGGCGGCGTCGTCCAGATCGTTGAACATATCCTCCAGGTTATCCAGGGATATCTTGACCTTGCGGAGCAATTCCTGATATTCAATGACATCGGCGCCGGATTCCTCAAGCGTGCCGAGCATGCTGTTGACAGTGGCGTTGAGCGTGACCAGTATGGTTTTCATGGCGTTCAGCTCGGGAATCAGGGAGTCGGATTTGCCGGCAAGCTCTTCCAGCGCGTCGAGGGCCGCGTCGGTTTTGGGATCGAGGGTGCCGCGGTCCTCGACAAGCTGCTTGCGCACCTCGTTGATGCCGGATACGCCGTGTGACAGCGTGTTAAAGCCGCTCTGCATGCTTTGCAGCGTTTCCAGCATGCTGCTGAGGCCCTCATACAGGTTGTCGCCCGAGTCCCCGAGGCGGTCCTTGATATCCTTCATATCCGCGAGGATATCGAGCGAGGAAAGCGTGGCGGGCGCCAGGAAAAGCAGCAGCCCCATACTTTCAAAGCTGTTTGAGCCGATCCGCACGGTAAAGGTGCTTTCCTCGCCTGGCAGGCCCATGAAAAAGACGATCTTGTAGGTACCCATCGACTGTACCTGCGCGCCGGGCGCTTCGATCGAGAGCGCTTCGCTCATGTCGATGCCGGTGCCGCAAATGAGCGTTATATTGTTTTTGTAATACTCGCTTGCGGCTTCGTTCGGTACGGCGTGAATGGTCATTTCGATCAAACCGGACGCGCCCGCGCACGTTTCCGCTTCGACGGGTACGCCGTTAAGCTGATAGGACACATCGAAATTCCACGGAAGCTGTATAGGCTCCTCCCCGTTGGGGATGCATTCATAATAGAAGCGCTGCTGTCCGTCGTCTGCCAGCTCCCAGGTGACCGAACCGTCGCTGAGCGCAGGCTCGTCATAGGTGGACATGTTATATACAGCGCTGTAATCGCCATAGTCGGTAAACGAGGTATGGCCGTTCAGGTTCACGCCCTTGACGATACGGGTATCTTCGGGCATGCCGTAGTAATCCAGGTTGATATAAACCGCCTCGTCGGTCTCCACGACAGGCGCGGCGGCGACCGCCGCCTGGGGCAGCAGGAGCACTGCCAGGAGCGCGCAGGCGGTCAGGCGGCGCAGCTTATTTGCGAACATGGTTGTTTTCCTCCTCTTGGTCGGCCTTATCCGGCGTATCCGCCGGCTTTTGCGGATGGAGCAGGCGCATGAGCCGGTTCCGGATGGCCTTATGTCGGGCGCGGCGGTTTTCGCGGATCTGCTCCTGCAGGCGCAGACGCTGCTCGCGCAGCGCGCTGAGCGTGGGCAGCGCCAGCTTTTTGCCGCGGATGCGGTTCATTTTGGCGTGCTTTTTCTGCGCGTAATCCGGCTTTATGATCCAGCGGTCGAACAGCATCAGGCACATCGGCAGCAGGAACAGCGCAAGGATCATGGAGATCAGCGCGCCGCGGCCGATCAGCTGCCCCAGGCCGGACACCGCCTCGACCGAGGTGAGGAAGAACAGGCCATAGGCGACCGTCATGATAATCAGGCCGGAGGTCAGGATGGATTCCGCGCTGACCGTGACCGCGCGGATGGCAGCCTCCCGTTTATCGCCCTGCGAACGGGCGTCCAGATAGTTGCCGGTCAGCAGGATGGAATAATCGATTGTCGCGCCGAGCTGGATACAGCCGACGATAATAAAGCCAAGGTACATGGTGCGCTGTCCGTAGATGTAGGGCAGCGCGGTGTTGATGTAAATGGCGCATTCAATCGGGATCAGCACGACCAGCGGCAGCAGCAGCGCCTTATAGGTGATCGCCACCACCAGCGCGACGCCCAGCAGCGAGACGATGTTGACGCGGTTGTTATCCGGCACGATGATCTCCTTGATATCCTGTGTGGAGGGGGTTACGCCGACCAGATAGGTCTGCTCATCCGGATAATACCGGTCGATGATGGCGCGGATCTCATCCGCATACCGGAACGCCGCGTCGCTTTCGCCGGCGGAACGGACGTTGATGATTACGCGCGCCCAATGCTCGGAGTGCAGGATGCCGGTGATGCTCTCCGGCAAAAAATCCTCCGGTATGCCGGAGGGCAGGACCGAGGCCAGGCCGAGGGAGTATTTGACATAGGGCAGGCCGTCCAGTTCCTCGCTCATGGCCTTTTCTGTGACGTTGCTGTCCAGCGGGACCAGGGCGAGCATCATATTGCTCTGGCCGAATTCCGCGTTCATCCGCTGCTCGGCCTCATAGACCGGCGTGCCGGGGGAGTTGGCGACCGCCTCGTTGCCATAGGTGAAGTCGGCCATGCCCTGCGCGACATAGCAGGGGGCGATCAGCACCATCACCACGATCAGGACCGGCTTGCGGACTTTGTACACAAACTCCCCGAAGCCGCGCCACTGCTTGGGGACGAACGGCCGGTGCTGGGTCTTCGCCACGATATTCTGGCTGCGCAGGATCAGCGCGGGCATCAGCAGCAGCACGGTGACAAGGCTCAGCGCGATGCCTTTTGCCAGCACCAGCCCCATATCCGGACCGATGCCGAAATTCATCAGCACCATGGCGGCAAAGCCGACGATAGTGGTCGCGCCGGAGGCGCCGATCGAGGAAAAGGCCGCGCGCAGCGCGTTGGCCATGGCCTGCTCGGGTTCGGCGCCGTTGGCCCGTTCCTCGGTGAACGCGTGCAGCAGGAAAATGGAGTAGTCCATCGAACAGGCGAGCTGCAGGACCGCGCCCACCGCGTTGGACAGGAACGAGATCTCGCCGAATATGATGTTGGAGCCCATGTTGATGATAATGGCGATGCCAAGCACCGAAAGGAACAGCACAGGCTCGAACCAGGAGGTTGTGGTGAGCGTCAGAATCAGGTAGATGATGATGACCGCAAGCACCATCACGCGCGCGACCTCCGCGTTGATTGTGGGGCCGAGGTTGGTGTCCGACACCGCCGAACCGGCCACCAGGCCGCGGTCCCCGACGATCTGCTCGATCTCCCGAACCGCCCTGTGCGTTCGGCTGGACGAATCCTTCTCCAGAAAGATGACGTCCATATAGGCCTTTCCGTCCTTGTAATAATCCTCGATGTCCGTGTAGTCGATAAATGCGCTGGAACCGTAGATGTTGGTCTCCAGATCGCACCACATGACCATATCGACGCCCTCGACATCGGCGATGCGGTCCTTGATGTTCTTCGCCTCGTACAGCGTGACGTCCTCCAGCATGACGCGCCCCATGCCGGGATAGGTGAATTCGTCCTCCATGATATCAAGCGCCTGCGCGGACGGACTGGAATCCGGCAGGTATTTTGTCAGGTCGTAGTTAACGCCGACCATTGGAATACAGATCAAACTGAAAATGATAAGTACGGTAAACACTTTTTCGATCAGCCTGCGGCTGTGAATGATCAGGTCAACAGGACTATGTCCCTTTCGTTTCACAAAGAAAAACACCATCTTTCTTGAAAATAGACATTGCGTGCGATTTCTTTTCGTGTTATAGTATAGTACACAAGGATAACATACACAATAATCAAATCTATTCATAATGAACGATAATATACAAAATAAATTTTAATGCATGTTATCTTTGAATTAACGGACGGGGAGGGAGTCCCGATGGAGGAGCGGGAGGACAAACGCATCAGGCGCACGAAAAAGCTGCTGCGGCAGGCATTGACAAGGCTGATGCAGCAAAAGGATTTTCAGAGCATCACCGTGACCGATGTGGTGCGGGAAGCGGATATCAACCGCGGAACATTTTATGCGCATTATCGGGATGTTTACGATCTGCGCGAAAAAATAGAAAGCGAAATGATCGCGGACTTTCGCGGAATGATCGACGATATCCATTTGAACGGCGGCGGCTCCCTGCATCCGGTGCTCATGCGCGCGGTGGATTATCTGGAGGAGAATCGGGAGATTGTGACCACGCTGCTCCGCGTGAGCGGGGCGGAGGGGTTCAGCAAAAAGCTGATCCATGTGATTGAGGAATGCCGCATGGAGTCCGTGCCGTGCAGGGGCGTGGAGGATGTTTACGTCGCGCGCTTTATCGCGACCGGCGTGGTAGGCATGCTCGAGCGGTGGGTCGCGGAATCGCAGCCGCTGCCGAAAAATGAGCTGATCGCGCTGATGGAACATATCCTTTCCCCCATGCTGCAGCCGGTCAGGGGATAAAAAAACGCATGCTTTTCAGCATGCGTTTGATGGTTCGTTCCATTGTAATACAAAATCCGCGAGCCGCTCGGTTGCATCCGGATGGGCGACCGCCTGCATGGTCTGGCGCACGGTCGCCAGGCGGGCGGGGTTGCGGAACAGCTCGTACACGGCCTCGTCGATCGGGAAATGCTTGGTGATCTGCGCCGCCATCCCGTTGTTGACCAGGAACTCCACGTTGCGCTCCTCATGGCCGGGGATCGGGTCGACAAGCAGCATGGGCAGGTTTTTGGCAAGCGCCTCGGATACCGTCAGGCCGCCGGGCTTGGAAACGATGCAGTCCGCGGCGCTCATCATCACCTCTACGTTGTGGACAAAGCCGTATGGCTTGATTACGCAGTCGCCCTGATAGCGGGAGGCGAACTGTTCGACCTGCAGGAACTGCTTTTTGTTATTGCCGCAGACCACGAGAAGCTGCAGCGGGAAGCCGAGTGCGGTCAGCTTTTCCAGCGTTTTCACATGGTCGGCATAGCCCATGCTGCCGCCCATGAGCAGGAGCGTGCGCTGCTGCGGGTCAATGCCGAGCTGCGCCGCGGCGTCCGCCCGCGCCAGCTTTTGGTTGAATTTCGGATGCACCGGTATGCCGAACGGCAGGATGCGGCGCTCGGGTATGCCGCGCTTAACGCAGCGGAAGGTGAGCAGTTCGCTTGCCGTTACAATATACTGTACATGCGGCACATCTTCCCAGTAGGGATGCAGGGTGTAGTCGGTCACGATGCCGATGGTTTTGATATCGTCAAGCTTTTTCCGCTTTTTCAGTTCATCCACCATCTGCGCGGCGAAAACGTGCGTGCAGAGGATTACATCGGGCGCGTAGCCCGCGATCACCCTGGCGAACTTGGACGCCCCGAGGGCGTTGATGATGTTGATGATGCTGGGGCCGGCGGTGAAATAGCCCGCGCCGCCGTTTTCCGCAAGCTGATAGACCAGACGGTACAGCGTCTGCATGTGCTTGGAGGAAAACAGGTAGCCCTTGTCAATGGTTGCCTTAATCAGGTTGCTGATATAGGCGTAAACGTCCAGCGTATGCACCTCGGCGCCCTTGCTGGTCAGCATGTCGCCCACGGCCTTTGCGGTCGCATGGTGTCCAAAGCCTGCTGTGACAGATAAAATCAATACTCTCATACCGGTACCTCTCCTTGTATAAGAGTTATTGTACATCAAAACAGGAAAAAAAGCAAATTACTGTATAAACGCAGCCTTATAGGCGTCCAGCACCCTGTGCTCCAGCTCGTCGCGCAGCGCATTGCCGACCGGATGCGCGATATCGCGGAAGCGCCCGTCCGGCATCCGGCGGGACGGCATGGCGAGGAACAGCCGGTCATGGCCGTCGATGATCTTGATGTCATGCACGGCGAACATATCGTCGAAGGTGACGGATACCAGCGCCTTCAGGCGGCCGTATTCTTCCACATGGCGGAATTTGATGTCTGTGATTTCCATAGTGTACTCCTTTTTTCCGATTGGTCGTTTTAATTTTGTCTGTTTGCCTATTTATATTTTGACAGGTTTGTACTATAATATACCTTGTCTGGCAAGAATAGCAGTACAGGCAAAGCCCTCTCGGCTGGAACCGCGGTTTCGCCCGAAGACTGAAGATTATAGCAGGAGGCTTAGGGGAATATGGCCCTTTCAATCAAGCCCTATATTGAAAATAAGGAAACCATCCATCTGATCGGCATCGGCGGCGTATCCATGAATTCGCTGGCCGAGCTGCTGCTGTCCAAAGGGGTGCCGGTCACCGGCTCGGACCGGCTGGGGACCGACGTTACCGCGCGCCTGGAGGCGCGGGGCGCAAAAATCAGCTATGAGCATAAGGCGGAAAATGTGCAGGGCGCTTCGCTCGTCGTCCGCACGGCCGCGGTACATGACGATAATCCGGAGGTCGTCCGCGCGCATGAGCTGGGCATACCGGTGATGGAACGCGCGGAGGCATGGGGCCACCTGATGCGGGATTACGATAATGTGGTCTGCCTGGCCGGCACGCACGGCAAGACGACCTCGACCTCCATGATGACGCTGATCGCCATGGAGGCTGGCCTGGACCCGACGGTCATGGTCGGCAGCAACCTGCCCGCGATCGGCGGTACGCTGCGCATCGGCGGCAAGGGCTGCTTTGTGGCGGAAAGCTGCGAATACTGCAATTCCTTCCTCAAATTCGCGCCGACCGTCGCGGTGGTGCTCAATGTGGAGGAGGACCACCTTGACTTTTTCAAGGATATCAATGATATCATCCATTCGTTCCGCGCGTTTGTCGAGCTGACGCCGATGAACGGGCTGGTGGTCGTCAACGGGGACGATCCCAACGCCTTGCGGAGCGTCGCGGGTCTGGACCGGCGTATCCGCACATTCGGCATGGCGCCGGACGCGGATGTGCGCGCCGGAGACGTGCGGGATGTGAACGGATATTACCAGTTTACCGTCCTGATCGGCGGCAAGCCGTATGCACGGGTCAAGCTGTCCGTTCCCGGGCGGCACAATATGCTCAACGCCCTGGCGTGCTGCGCGGCGGCGGAGTTTTTGGGTGTATCGGGCGCGGCGGTGGAACGCGGCCTGAACCAGTTCACCGGCTCGTCCCGCCGGTTCCAGTTGATTGGCAAAATGCCGTGCGGCGCGACCGTGGTGGACGACTACGCCCATCACCCCAATGAGATGAAAGCGACCCTGACGACCGCCAGAGAGATGCGGTTCGACCGCATCCTGTGCGCGTTCCAGCCGCATACCTATACCCGTACCAAGGCGCTGTTCCCTGAATTCGTGGAGGCGCTGAAGCTGTGCGATCAGGCCGTGCTCGCGCCGATCTATGCGGCGCGGGAGCAGAATACGGTCGGGGTGTACGCGAGCGACCTGGCGGAAGAAGTGCCGGGGGCGGTAGCCTTTGACAGCTTTGCGGAGATCGCGGCTTATCTGCGCCGCGAGGCGGGACCGAACGATCTGGTGATTACCATGGGCGCGGGGAATATCAACGAGGTAGGCCCCATGCTGATCCGATAAAAACAGAAAAGCCGCAGGACGCGCTCCTGCGGCTTTTTTCTGTTACGGCTGCCCGCTGCGGGGAGGGTGCGCGGGGACGAGCTGCCTGAGGTATGCCACGCTCTGGTTCGCCCAATCCTCCTCCTGCGAAAGGGTCTGTTCCAGCGTGGGGCAGCACGCCATCCAGCTTTCCAGCACCGTGCTGAAATCGCGGGGCGCCTCCCGCTTCAGGTAGTCGAGTATTTTGGGGATGGGCTGACGCCCCTGTCCGGCGGGCATGCCCGTGATGGCCAGCCCGACGCCGGAATTGCTGCGCTGGATTGTGTAATCCTTGACATGGAAACAGACGCAGTACGGCGCCATATACTGCAATACCTCGTCGATCGGCTCCTCGGTGGAGAGCGAATTCGTGCTGTCCACGACCAGGCCGACGAGCGGATGGCCGATCTGCGCGATCATTTCGGCGTATTCGCGCGCGAGGAAACGGTCGTGGTTTTCAATGCCAAGCGTCAGGCCGTGCCGTTCGAGACGGGGCAGGACGCCGCGCACGACGCGGACGATCTCCTCCATCGGCGGCTCGTAGTCTGCGGCGTCCGTGATGCCGCGCAGCATGCTGACGCCCAGACGGGCGGATATATCGATATACCGTTCGAGCCGCGCGGGCGTCATGCCTTTCATGCCGGTTTCGAGCAGGATGCCGCGCTCCTGCGCATAGGCGCGGATCTCGTCCAGGGTGGCGTCGCTGAAATCGTCAAACGGCAGGTTGTGCGAATACTGCACGCAGCCCACGTCGAGCGCGACCGCCTTGTCGATCAGGCCGAGCGGCGTGAGCGGTTGCGCCGGCCGCTGCGCGGGATTGACGCCGGATAAAAACGGATAGGTAAAGGAACTGATGCCAAGCCAGGTCTGCGCCATAAAAAAGCCTCCTTTTTTATAAAAAAACAATAAAAGCCTCGGTTATCTCCTTACCCTTATTTTGCATGGGGAGAAAGTAATTGTCAACGATTTCTCGCAATTCAAAAAAACATCGGATTTTCACTTGACAAAAATCACGAAAGGGTGCATACTGAACATACAAAGAATTATGCAATTTGTATAATTTCGTAACAGTGAGGAGGGTGCGTTATGAACAACAACTTAATCATCACCATCGGCCGTGAATACGGCACCGGCGGCCGTGAAATCGGCCAGAAACTCGCGCTCCGCCTTGGCATTTCCTTTTATGACCGCGAGCTGATCACGCGGGCGGCCAAAAAGACCGGCTTTGATGAAAAGCTGTTTGAACAGTTGGATAAACGGGCGACAAACAGCTTCCTGTACTCGCTGACCATGTTCGGTTCGGTCGGGCTGAACGGCATGAGCCTAACCGACCAGCTTTATCTGGCGCAGGCGAATGTGATCCGTGAGATCGCGGAGGACGCGCCCTGCGTGGTCGTCGGCCGCTGCGCCGACCATGTGCTGCGGGACTTCCCGAACAAGTTCGATTTCTTTATCCACGGCTCGATCGAGGACCGCATCAAGCGGATTCAGAGCTGCGGGGACTATGAGATCGAGGGCAAGACGCCGCAGGCGGCGCTGGAAAAAATGGATAAGCAGCGCTCTACCTATTACAACTATTATACCGGAAAGGTATGGGGCAAGTGCGACCATTACGATATGTGCATTAACGCCGGCCGGCTGGGCGTGGAGTACTCTGTGGATATTATTCTGGAGTATGTCAACCGGCTGAAAAAATAAGCTCGTTTCTTCATGGGGATTAGAGGAAAAGAGAGGGAGGAAAGGCCGTATCCATTCGGATACGGCCTTTCCCATAGCGCGGAACAAAACCGCCGCGCGAACGTCAGAACAGGTAAAAGGAGGGAATGAAAATGAAGCGATTGCTTACAGGCGGGCTGACGGCCATGCTGGTGCTGCTGCTGTCGGGCTGCGGAGATCAGAAAGATGAAAAGCCGTTGATCTACCTCTATCCGGAGGAGGCCACCGAGGTGCTGGCCCAGTTGGATTACGACGGTGAATTGACCGTCACCTATCCGGCGTATGAGGATGGCTGGGCCGTAACCGCTTATCCGGACGGCACGCTGGTCGATGCGGAAGGAAAGGAATACTCGTACCTGTTCTGGGAGGGCTCCTCGGATACGGAATACGACTTTTCCGAGGGGTTCTGCGTAGCCGGAGAGGACACAGCGGCATTCCTGCAGGAGACGCTGGCGGAGATCGGCCTGACGCCGCGGGAGTACAATGAATTTATCGTGTACTGGCTGCCGAGGATGCAGGGGAATGCCTATAACCTGATCTCGTTCCAGTCCGACCGGTATACCGAGACGGCAAGGCTGACCATCGAACCGGAGCCGGACAGCGTGCTGCGCGTATTCATGGCCTGGAAGCCGCTGGAGGTGCCGCAGGAGATTACGCCGCAGACCTTTGCGCAATTTGAGCGGGATGGCTTCACGGTGGTCGAATGGGGCGGCTGCGAGCTGCCGTGAATGGTAAAAGCGCCGGTGCAATACGCACCGGCGCTTTTGCGTTATACCGTTTTGGCTTTACGCATCGTGCCGCTGACCGGTTTCCAGATCAGCAGCGAGATCGCGTAATCGATCATGGAATGCACAAACGAGCCCACGCCGACCAGCAGGACGATCAGCCGCAGCATCTCCTGCATCGGCATCGCCATAGCTGCATAAAACGGAATGACGATCAGCGCTTCACAGACGGCATGGACAACGCTTGTCCAGCAGCCGAGACTGAGCAGCCGGAGGCCGCGGTTAGACACCGTCTGCCGGAAATCCAGAAGCTCCGGATGCCGCTGGAGGTAAATGGCGCCAAGGGCGACAAATATGATATGGGACAGCGCGCGCAGGACAATGGGAAGCGAAAACCCGCCGAGGAAAAAGCCGAGCGTCGTACCCAGCGCGACGGCTGCGCCGACTGCCGGGGAGATGAACATGGCCAGAAAGACCGCGACATGGCTCGCCAGGGTAAAGCTCATGGGGTCGATGCGGATTTTAACGGGAGAAAACATGGGGATAATAATGCCGATCGCGCAGAGGACGCCGGCAAGCACCAGATGGTACAGGCTTTTGCTTTTTGTCATGGGGGTTCCATTCCTTTCCGATCTTTTGTCAACGGTCAAAAGTATACTGCAATATGGAATAAGTGTCAAGACATATGTAAAACAAAATGCGCGCTTGCCGAAACGGCGCCGGATATGGTATAGTAAAGGCGAAAGGAAGATAGCATGATTTCCATTGACCGATTTGAAGAAATACTGGAGGCGCTGGCGGAGGAGCTGCCGGAGCAGTTTTATGAGGAGCTGAACGGCGGTATCCTGGTGGATACCGGACACCCGCTGCACCCCGCGGACGAGCACGGCGACCTGTATATCATGGGGGAATACCGTGTCGATCCGGCGATGGGGAAATATATCGTGATGTTTTACGGCTCATTCAGGCGGGTGTTCCGCGGCCTGGATGAAGCCGCGCTGACCGAGGAGATGCGCAAGGTGCTGCGGCATGAGTTCCGTCACCATGTGGAGGGGCGCGCGGGCGTGCGCGACCTGGAGGTCTGGGACGAAGAGCAGATCGCGGCCTATCGCGCGCAGAGCAGGGAAGAGGACGAAAAAGGGCAGGGCGCGTGAGCGCCCTGCCCTTTGTGCGTTCAAAGCGGCGGCGGAAGCAGGCCGGTGCTACCGCTCCTCGGTGAGCAGAAAGCCCCCGTCCTTCAGCCCTTGCACGACGCGGCTGAGGGTTGCCTCGTCCGCGGCGCGCAGCGTATGCAGATGGATGCCTCCCGTCAGGTCGCAGAGCGGACGGGTGCCGGGGTTTTGTATTTTTTTGCAGAACGCGTCCGCGTCAAAGCGGGAGAAAATGTGCAGCGGCGCGCAGATCTGGCCATAAACCGGATGCTCGACGGTCACGTCGATCAGCGCGCCGCCCAGATCGACGACCGTGTACAGCTCGTCGCGCAGGCGGTCGTCCCCATGATGGCAGACGACGCGGCGTTCCGCGTAGACCGGCGCGGCGGGGTTTTCCAGGATGTAGCCGCGCGGCGTGGCGAGCACCGCCAAGCCGCCCGCGCGCAGCAGGGCCACGTCGCCCACGATGATCTGGCGGCTGACGCCGCACTGAGCGGCCAGCGCGGTTGCGGAAACCGGTCCGTCGGACTGCGCGAGCAGATGGGTAATTTTGATACGCCGTTCGGCAGCATTCATAGTCGTCACTTCCTTAACAACCCTATCATAGCAAAAGAAAAAGGACTATGCAAGCATAGCCCTTTTGAAAAAAATTACTTAGCCGAGAAGATAAACGTTCGCATACTGTACGCCAAGATCGTAAGCACGGTCATGGGAAGAAACAAATACGTCGATCTTGTTGTTTTTGATCGCACCGCCGGTATCCTCCGCGATAAACACGCCGTAGCCCTCAATATAAACGCGGCTGCCCAGCGGGATGACCGAGGAATCCACCGCGATCGTGCGGCCCTCGGCCGCGATCGTACCGGAAGCGGTCTTGCCGCTCGAGGTGCCGTTGCAAACCGCGCACGGGCAGTAGAACGTCAGCTTGTAATTGCCCAGCGAGGTGGCGTTGCTCTTGATCGCGTCGCTGGCGAGCAGGGAGGACGAGTAGGCTACCGTCTTGGTCGAAACCGGCGCGGTCAGCAGGCTGTTGTACTCGGATTTCTCCGCAGCGGCCTTGGCTGCCGCGGCTTCCGCCTTGGCTTTTGCCTCCGCTTCCGCTTTTGCCTTGGCCTTTGCTTCCGCAAGGGACTGCTCGGCGGTCTTGATTTCGTCCGCGGTCAGGACCTTGCCGACCGAGGAATTGAGGTTGGAAGAGAGTACCGCAACTGGCTGATCCAGAGCAGCAGCGCTGGCCGTTGCCATCGCGCTGACAGCGAGTGTCGCCGCGAGGAGTTTGGCCATATGCTTTCGCAGGGAAATAGACATTTGTGTTACACTCCTAAAAAATCGTCGTGAAAACCCGCGGGACCGCGGCTCGGTGTTACCGATTTGTTTTCAGGTTGTTACTGTTTTGTTTTCGATCTGTTTCCGATCTGTAACCTCATGATACTGCATTTTCGCGGATTTGTCAAAGCCTTTTTTTGAATTCTGTGCAAAATGACTAATACTTTGCGTATGGGGCGTGCAAGTCTGTGTAGTGTTCTAAAAAAATCAGCATATTTGACAAGAAAACCATAGGGATTGTGTACGCCCAAAGGGTTACAAACAAGATATGCGGTGCGGCCCTTCCCCCAAAATCCAAATGCAGGAAAGCGCGCCTTGCGGCGGGAAGCGCCTGCGCAAACCGGAACGGGCGGCAGGCCGCGGAAACGGCGGCGGGGGCGCACGGGGCTTGGTCAAATTTACGAAGCCCTGCGGTATAAGCGGCGCGGGGCTGTGGATACTATAGGATATGGTAAGACGATGCGGATAAAAATTGCTTTACAGGCGTGCCGCACTATGGTATTCTAATAATAAGTGTTTGCGCTCCGCGTGGGGATGCGCCGCTTTTTCCGCGGCGAAACCGGACCGCATCGTCACTGTTTTTTTGAAGTAAAGGCATCCAAAACGGGATTACAGGGACGCCTTTTGAAAAGAACGGGCAGGAACCCGTGTCAACACAAAAGAAAAAATCTGATGAAAAAAGGAAAGTGATATCGATATTATGAAAGAAAAACTGAAAATCATACCGCTGGGCGGCCTCAACGAGATCGGCAAGAACATGACCGTGATCGAATACGGGAACGATATCGTTGTGGTGGACTGCGGCGTCGCGTTTCCGGACGACGACATGCTGGGCGTGGATCTGGTCATACCGGATACGACCTACCTCAAGCGCAACCTGAACAAGCTGCGCGGCTATGTCATCACGCACGGCCATGAGGACCACATCGGCGCGATCCCGTATGTGCTGCGCGAATGCAACGCGCCGATCTATGCGACGCGGCTGACCTGCGGCATCATTGAGACCAAGCTCTCCGAGCATAAGATGCCGCAGAAGGTGAAGCTCAACCATGTGCGGGCGGGCGATTCGATCAAGCTCGGGTGCTTCAGGGTGGAATTCATCCATACTAACCACTCGATCGCGGATTCGGTCGCACTGGCCATCACCACGCCGCTGGGGACGATCCTGCACACAGGCGACTTCAAGATCGACCTGACGCCGGTTTCCGGCGAGATGATCGACCTGGTGCGCATCGGCGAGCTGGGGAAAAAGGGCATCCTGGCGCTGATGAGCGATTCGACCAACGTCGAACGGCCGGGCTATACGCCGAGTGAAAAGATCGTCGGCAAGTCGCTGGAGAAGTTCATCACGGAAAGCGACCAGCGTATCATCATCGCGACGTTCGCCTCCAATGTGTCCCGTTTGCAGCAGATACTTGACATTGCAGCCAAAGCAGGGCGTAAGGTCGCGGTCTGCGGGCGCAGCATGGAGAAGATATCCAAGGTTGCGACCGAGTTGGGGTATCTGAAGGACTCCGGCAAGGTGATGATCGATATTGCCGAGATCAAGCGCTATCCGCGCAGCCGGCTGATTATCGTTTCGACCGGCTCACAGGGCGAGACCATGTCCGCCCTGTACCGCATGGCATACGGCAGCCATAAGCAGGTCGAGGTCAACGCGGGCGACCGTATCCTGATCGCGGCTTCCGCCATCCCGGGCAATGAGAAGTCGATCAACAATATGGTCAATGAGCTGTATAAGCAGGGCGCGGAGGTCATTTATGACCGTTCAGCTGCGATCCATGTTTCCGGCCATGCGTGCCAGGAGGACCTCAAGCTGATGCTGGGCCTGTGCAAGCCGAAGTACTTCATCCCCGTACACGGCGAATACCGCATGCTGATGCAGCATGCAGGGCTGGCGCGCGAAATGGGCGTCAACCCGAAGAACATCCTCATCACCGAGATCGGCCGGCCGGTCGAAATCAGCGAGAATTCCGCGCGTCTGGGCAATCCCGTGCCTGCAGGACGTCTGCTGGTGGACGGCCTTGGCATCGGCGACGTCGGCACGGCGGTACTGCGCGACCGCAAGCATCTGTCCGAGGACGGCCTGCTGGTCGTCGTTGTGACGGTAGACGCAACAACGGGCGTGGTCATTGCGGGGCCGGATATCGTATCCCGCGGCTTTGTGTATGTAAAGGAAGCCGAGGATCTGATGGAGGAGCTGCGCAATATATCCCAGATGGCGCTCGACCGCTGCGCGGCGGAGAACCTGCGCGACTGGAACAGCCTCAAGTCCGCGATCAAGGGCGATGTGAGCGATTACCTGTTCAAAAAGACAAAGCGCAGCCCGATGGTGCTGCCGATCATTATGGAAATCTGACGCAGGAAAGCGGGGTGCGCTGGCAGCCCGTTTCCACGAAACGAAAAACGACCGCTCAAAGCGGTCGTTTTCCTTTTGCTTTCGATAGCCGCGCAGAGGAAAGCGCGGAAATGGCGGTTGTCCGCCGGCGGGCCGCTGTGGTATAATAGCCGTAAAGCGGGTAAACCGAAACGGCCGCGCACGGAGGAGAATCGGATATGAAGAAATGGTATGACGAGGAGTATGCGTTTGAGATCGAGGTAACCGGTTTCCTGCGCGGCGACCATACGGAGCGGTACTGCAGGAACGGCGAGGAGATCGGGGACAAATACACCTGCACCTATGGCTGCCCTGTAAACGGACAGGGGCAGGGAATCTGTTCCAAAACCATGATGATGCTGTTCCCGATCATGGAGGCGGTCAGGAGCGGAGGCGATTTGGAGAATATCGGCGGCAGCGGCAGATATACCAAGGATATTGTGTGTCCGGACGGCTGCGTACTGTTCCGGCTGACAGCGGAAAAGCTCGGAAATGAGAATTTCTTCAAGGGGAAGTTTTTTGACTGACCCGGGCGGTACGGCGCCCGCAAAAGGGACAAGGAGGGACAAAATATGAAAGCGGAACGGGTATGGAAGATGTATTGGAGCGCGACGGGGACGACAAAAACCGTCGTATCCGCGATAGCGGACCGGCTCGCGGCAGAGCTGGGGCTTCCTGTGGAGACATATGATTTTACGCTGCCGGCGGCGCGGCGGACCGCGCCGGAGTTCGCGGCGGGGGATGTGGTCGTTTTCGGTACGCCCACCTATGCGGGGCGCGTGCCGAACGTACTGCTCAAATACCTGGAAACGGTAAAGGGCAGCGGTGCGGCGGCGATTCCGGTCGTGACGTTCGGCAACCGCGCGTTTGACGACGCGCTGATCGAGCTGCGCGATATTTTGGCGGATAACGGTTTCCGCCCGTTTGCGGCGGCGGCGTTCGTTGGGGAGCATTCCTTTTCGAAAACGCTGGCGGCGGGACGTCCGGACGCGGACGACCTGCTGCTTGCGGCGCAGTTTGCCGAGCAGGCGGCCGCGCGGCTGGCCGGAGTGGATGCGCAGACGGCTCCGGTCGAGGTGCCGGGCCGCGCGCGGGAGGCGCGCACCTATTACCAGCCGCGCGACCGCGCGGGCAATCCGGTGGACATCCGCAAGGTAAAGCCGCTGACCGGCGAAGCCTGCGACCAGTGCGGCATTTGCGCCGCGGTATGCCCGATGGGGTCGATCAATCCGGAAAACGTGCGGGAATACACGGGCATCTGCATCAAATGCGGCGCCTGCGTTAAAAAATGCCCGCAGGGCGCGAAATATTATGACGACGCCGGTTACTTATACCATAAGACCGAGCTGGAGGAGGGCTACAAACGCCGCGCGGAGGTCAGCCTGTTTTTCTAAAGCCAATCAAATTAAAAAGGCTGACGCTATGCGTCAGCCTTTATACATGCCGATTTTTTGCAGCTCCCTTATCATGTCCGGAACCGTCTGGCCCGCGATTTCCAGGCGCGAGGCGGACCCCGGGTACTCGGCCGAGAACGTATCCCACGCGGTGACCAGGTGCGCGGTCGGAACAACGCCAAACCGTTCGAGCAGCGCTTCGAAGCGGCCGTTTTGCGGGCTGTAAAGAGACAGGACCTTGTATTTCTGCACGAAAAGCTCCTCCTCGGTTGCGAGCGAGCCGATGGCGAACGCGGAAAGCCCGTCCTGATAGAGCAGTTCCCCGTATCCGTCCAGGATCAGGGTGAGCTGCTTTTTGGTCATGCCGTCCAGATACCACACCTCGCCGGATTCCGCGTCCGGATGGATGGCGAGGAACAGCGGCTCCTCCAGCTCCGCATAAAAAGAGCGGACAAAATCAGGCAGCTTCTCAAAGCTGAGGTTGCAGGTCAGGGTGTCGCCATCCCGCTGGTATTGCTCGGACAGCTTTTCGGGGAAGGGGACGGTAACGCCCGCGGCGGTTTGAAACATGGCGGATACTCCTTTTTATCGATCAAATGGCAGAGGGTTACAGGCGGATGCTGATCTCGCCCGAGGACAGCGTGCGCACGGCGCCCTGCGCGTCGCGGACGAGCAGGTGGCCGTTTCCGTCAAGGCCGGTGCAGTCGGCCTGGTACTTGCCGGCGGGGGTGATAACAGTGACCGGCCTGCCGATGCAGCACAGGCGGTTTCGGTACCGGTCAAGCAGCTCGGCCTCGCGGCCGCTCTCCAGCAGGGCGTAGGCGCGCTCGAAGCGGGACAGCACCGCCGCCGCAAAGGCGGCGCGGCGCGGGACTGTGCCGAATTCGCTCAGGGCGCCCGCCACCTGCCGCACCTCCTCCGGCCAGGCCGGATTGGTGCGCAGGTTTACCCCGATGCCCACGACCAGCGAGCTGACCGTACCCGTTTCGCCTTCGATAGTGGCTTCGGTCAGGATGCCGCACAGCTTGCGCCCATGCATCAGGACATCGTTGACCCATTTGATCTGCGGACAGAAGCCGGCGGTGCGCTCGATCGCTTCGGCCACCGCGACCGCGGCCGCTATGGTGACGAACTGGATGTGCGACAGAGGGAGCGAGGGATGCAGCAGGATGGTCTGGTATACGCCGGTACCCGCGGGGGAGGAGAAAGAGCGTCCCAG
The DNA here is from genome assembly GCF_054658635.1 of Agathobaculum sp. TL06. NCBI lineage: Bacteria > Bacillati > Bacillota > Clostridia > Eubacteriales > Butyricicoccaceae > Agathobaculum > Agathobaculum sp. TL06. The sequence continues at coordinate 19,617 of NZ_BAAGGY010000006.1, read as the reverse complement.
CCGTCCGCGCCCGCCGGTCTGCGCCTCGGCAAGCAGGGTGAAGCCGTGCGGACGGTCGAGGTACCGCTCCTTGAGCACGGTGTTGGTAGAGGTGAGCGAGGGGACGACCAGCATGTCGCGCCCGACAAAATCCGTGTCCAGCAGCGCCTGGACGCCGGCTGCGGTCAGGCTGTCGTCATCCGGCGCAAGGCGGTAGCCTTCGCCGGGGACCCCGTCGATTGCAAGCCCTTCGCCGCGCAGCACGCCGATCGCCTTGTGTACCGCCGCGCGCGACACGCCCAGCCGCTCCGCGAGCATGCCGCCCGACAGACGTTCTCCCCGCGCCTGTTCCAGCGCCCGCAGCACCGCGTCCTTGACTGCCAACCGGATCATCCCCCTGTACCTGATGAGTCATGTTCTGTATTGTGCCGTCCGCTTTTTGTGCGGGACACACTTTCCTTACTATTGTAAACGAAAAGGGGAAAGAGTACAATAGAAAATAGCTTTGGAAAAGTAAGAGAGGGCATAACGTGAAAAACAAACAGGAGATACTGGCCGCGCTCGCGCGGTCGAACGAGGAGCGGCTGCTGCTCGCGGGACTGCTGGACAAGGAGCAGACCTGCGTGTCGCGCGGCTATCTGACGCATACCAAATTCCTTGACCTGAACGAGCGCGCGCTCTGCGCGGAGGCGGTGCGGCTGAGCGGCGCGGCGGGGCATGCGCTGTTTTGGGGCGGTTATGAGGACGCCGAGCGGGGCGTATACCTGTTTTATCCGGACTATCTGGATGGGGACGGCGCCAGACAGGCCGCGCCGCTCGCGCTGCTGCGCGCGCACAAGCGCAAAGAGGATGCGCTGACCCACCGCGACTATCTGGGCGCGCTCATGGGGCTGCAGATCGAGCGGGCGGTCATCGGCGACATTCTGGTGCATGACGAAGGGGCGGACATCCTGGTGCTGGAGGAAATGGCGGATTTCATTCTGCTGCATTTTTCCAAGGCTGGAAGAAAACAGATTTCGCTTACCAGGGAGGAAATCGGGAACCTCAAGGCGGCTTCCGCCGTCGAAAAAAGCGGAAGCGGGTCGGTTGCGTCGCCGCGGCTGGACAGCGTGGTGGCGCTGGTGTTCGGCCTGCCGCGGACAGAGGCGCAGGTGCGGATTGAAAAAGGGCTGGTGTTCCTGAACCACGCGCCCTGCCTCAAGCCGGAGCGTCAGGTGGACGAGGGCGACCGGCTGACCGTGCGCGGCCTGGGCCGCGCACGGATCGAGGCGTTCGGCGGCACCAGCCGCAAGGGAAGGCTGTTTATCAATTTTGTTAAAACAGTATGAAAAGAATGCCTGTTGTCAAAACCGCATTGGTATGGTACACTGATGACAACAGCAATAAGGGGTGTTAGATATGAAAAAACGATGGTTGTCTTTTCTGCTGAGCGCGGCCATGCTGGTCACGATGCTCCCAACGGCCCTCGCGGCGTCCGATATCGAGTCGCACTGGGCAAAAAGCTACATCGAATATCTTGACCGCGAGGGCGTGATCAACCCCAGCGCGACAACGGGCAATTATGAGCCCGACCGCGATATGACGCGCGCGGAGTTTATGCGGTATATCAACCGCGCGTTCCATTTCACGGAGACGACCTCCATTTCCTATACGGATGTCCCGTCGAACGCATGGTATTATGAAACCATCCAGATCGCGGCGCGGTACGGCTACATCAACGGCACGGGAAACAATAAAATGGAGCCGGAGGGCAAAGTGACCCGCGAGCAGGCCGCGGTCATCATCGGCCGTCTGTTCAAGGCCGACCCGGGAAATGTTTCCCCGTCCGATCTGACGTTCACGGACAAGAACCAGGTGTCCGACTGGGCCGCGGGTTACATCAAGGCCGCAGCGGACAAGGGCTTTATCGCGGGCTACAGCGACGGCACGTTTAAGCCGGGCAAGGTCGTGTCGCGCGGCGAGGTCGCGAAGATCCTGTATTATTATCTGGGGACGTCGCTTTCCACGGCCGGCAAGGCTTACACCGGCGCGGACCTGAAAACCGATACCACCAATGTGACGATATCGGAAAACTGCACGCTGTCCGATGCGGCGATTCAGGGAGACCTGTACATCACCGAGGGCCTCGGCTCGGATGCCGTGACGCTGACCAATGTTACGGTCAACGGTTCGATCATCGTGTCCGGCGGCACGGTTACAATGGTAAATACGACGAGCGACCATATGATTGTTTCGTCTCCGATGGGGCGCCTGATGCAGGTAACTGCAACAGGCGCTACGCACATCAAGCAGACCGAGGTGCAGACCGCGGCTACCCTGTATGAAAAAGGGCTGACAACCACGGGGTATGAGGGATATGCGGATATCGTTGTGAACGGCGGGGAGCGCGTCTCGCTGACGCTGGACGCGAACGTGACAAACCTGACGCTCGAGGACGAAGCCACGGTCAGCACGACCGCGGGTACGGCGGTTTATCACCTGACCGCGGATAAGGCCGCGTCCATCACGGGCTACGGCTCGGTCTATCAGGCGGATATCAACGCGGACGGGGTCAGCTTCGCAAGCAGCGTCACGGTTTCCGGCTATACGCTCGGCCGCGGGGTGACGGCCACGATCGGCGGGCAGTCGGTCAGCGTTTCAAGCACGGCGGGCGTGGAGCCGGCAAGCATCAGCGTCGATCTGAACGACCTGTCCGCGCTGGGCAGCGGGGTGAATATTTCGCTGCCTTCCGGAAAATCGGTATCCTCTGTGACGTGCGACGGCGTGACCCTGTCCCCGTCGGTCGCTTACAACACGACCGGCTCGGGGATCCGGCTGCTGACTTCCTATCTCGGCACACTGACGAGGGGCAGCCATACCCTGGTGCTTACGCTTTCGGACGGCAAGCGGTCGAGCATCGCGGTCAAAGTAACCAATTCCTCGGCCACCGCGGACGCGGAAGAGCTGGTATTCGACCGGTACTATAAGTCGTCCGGCTTCAAGGACCTGAGCGTCAAGCTGGACGGGGTCGGCGCGGAAAGCGATATCGTGCGCGTTGTGCTGGGGCTGTCAGGCATCGATTATGGGTTTAACAATTCCACGCGGGCGCTGGTGCTGCGGCGCGGCCTGCTGGCCCAGCTGCGCGCGGGTACATATACCGTGGCGGTGGACCTGGCGAACGGGGAGCAGCGGACGCTCAACCTGACGGTGGAGGATTCCACCCCCGAGGGCGTCAACACCTTTGTGGCGGAATACGACACCTATGCGCCGAGCGAGCCTGACTTCGCGCTGCCGCTCAGCCGGCTCACCGTGCGCAATGTCACCGCGGTCAAAAACGGTTCTGTGCAGACGTTGAAGGAGGGGACGGACTACCAGGTATCGGATAAAGCCCTGACCCTTACCAAAACCGCGCTCGAGAACTTCCGCCGTTCGAGCGGATATGTGGAATTTTCCGTGACGATGTCGGACAATTCGGTATATACGCTGGTCATCGATTACATTTAAGCAGTGGACAAAAAAGGCCGCCGGTTCCGCCGGCGGCCTTTGCCTGTTTGGAGTTATCGCTCGCACTGCCAGAAAAACGCCGAATAGGGGGGCAGCTCGCTGCCGCCGCCGAAATCGTGCGGCGCGCCGGTGATCAGATCGACCGCCCGGCCGCATTTCGCGTCAAAATGCGCGGTGTAGGGCTGGTCGTCAATGTTGACCGCTACAAGGACGCGCTCACCCTCGCAGGCGCGCTCCCAGATGCACTGCCTGTTGGTCAGGACGACCTGCCTGAAATCGCCGTAACACAGCGCCTTGCTGCCGCGGTGCGCCTTTGCCAGCGCGGTGATCCAGTCGGTCAGCTCGTTCCACTCCGGCGCGTCGAACGCGGGACGCAGCGCGTCGTCGCCCTCGCGTTTTTCGCCCCTGGCGCCCCATTCGCTGCCATAGTAGAGGCAGGGGATGCCCGGCATGCCGAACAGCAGCGCGTAAATCAGCGGCAGGTGCCTGGGATTCTGCAGGATGGACGCGGCGCGCGTGACATCGTGATTGTCCGCAAACCCCAGCAGATGCTTGCCGCGGTAGAGCGTCCAGTTTTCCGGACCGAACTGGCGCAGCAGGGAATGGGTGATCTCGAACAGGTTCATGCTGTTCAGGGAGGAATACAGGCCCTTGTAGCATTCATAATTGGTGCAGGAATGCAGCATGCCCTCTCCCACGAACTGATTATAGTCGCCGTGCAGCAGCTCGCCGACCAGGAAAAAGTCGGGCTTGAGCGTGTCGCAGAACGCGCGGAGCTGGCGGAGGAAATCCTTATCTAAGCAGTAGGCCACGTCAAGGCGCAGCCCGTCGATATCAAATTTGTCCACCCACAGCCGGATGCAGTCGAAGATATGCTGTACGACCGCGGGGTTTTTCAGGTTGAGCTTGACCAGCTCGTAGTGGCCCTCCCAGCCCTCGTACCAGAAACCATCGTTATAGCCCGAATTGCCATCAAAGGAAATATGGAACCAGTCCTTATAGGGGGAATCCCATTTTTTCTCCTGCACGTCGCGGAAAGCCCAGAAGCCGCGGCCGACATGGTTGAACACGCCGTCGAGCACGACACGGATGCCGTTCTGGTGCAGCGCGCTGCAGACTGCGGCAAAGTCCTCGTTCGTACCCAGGCGGCAGTCCAATTTGCGGAAGTCGCGGGTGTCGTAGCCGTGGCTGTCAGATTCAAAAAGCGGGGAAAAATATACGGCGCTGCAGCCAAGCCTGGCGATGTGCTCCGCCCAGCGGCCGGCTTTCCGGATGCGGGGTACGGTTTGGCCGTCGTTGACGCGCGGCGCGCCGCAGAAGCCGATCGGATAGATCTGATAGAATACGCTTTCATAAGCCCACATAGGGGTAAGCTCCTTTCTGTTCCCTCTGGGGATATAGTAATAGTATACACGATGGACGCGGCAAAACCAAGCAAAAGCGGAAACTTTACATCGGCGCGGCAGAGCCGTGCAAATAAAAATAAAAAATGCTTGCAAAGCGAGGCGCGATATGGTATTATTAATCGGTAACACGGGCATTCCTCTGCTTATTTTCAGAAAATAGGGCAAGAATGTCTAAGACGAAAGGATGACAGAAAAATGGATCTGGTCAAAGTACTGTCCGAGCAGCAGCTCAAGAGCGACCTGCCGGAGCTCAAGATCGGCGATACCGTTAAGGTACACGCGAAGATCAAGGAAGGCAACCGCGAGCGTATTCAGGTGTTTGAGGGCATCATTATTGCCAAGAAGCACGCTGGTGTGAACCAGACGGTTACCGTGCGCCGCATCTCTTACGGCGTAGGCGTTGAAAAGACGTTTCCGGTACACTCCCCGAACGTAGCGAAGTTCGAGGTTGTGCGCAGCGGTAAGGTCCGCCGCGCCAAGCTGTACTACCTGCGCGGCCGCGTGGGCAAGGCTGCCAAGGTTGCCGAGAAGGTTTGAGAACAACCAAATACAAAAACGGGGAGCGTTATGCTCCCCGTTTTTGTATCAGCGGCGGGCGGGCTTTTGTCTGCGGGGCCGGCTGCGAAGCCCTTGAAAGCGCGGGCGCGGAGGATTTGGGCTTGCATAGCAGGCGATATATAGCTATAATAAAATCGTATGCTTATCTTTTTGGAGGAATTATTCATGCAGGAAACGCAGACCGAAGAGAAAAAGAAGGCAGAGGGGCGTTTCTCCAGCGAGCTGTTCAGCTGGGGAGAATCCCTGATGACCGTGCTGATATTTTTTGTCGTCGTATTCACCTTTTTTGTGCGCCTGATCGGTGTGGACGGGACATCGATGTACCCGACGCTGGAGGATCACAGCATCATGCTGGTCAGCAACCTGAATTACACGCCGGAAAAGGGCGACATTGTCGTGCTGCGCAAGGAGGGCTTTTATGGGGACCAGCCGATCGTCAAGCGCATCATCGCGACCGGCGGAGATACGGTGGATATCGATCCGGTCACGGGAGACGTGCTGGTAAACGGCGAAGCGCTCGACGAGCCGTATATCGCAGAAAAGATCAACACGCTGGAGAAGATGGGCGATATGACCTATCCGCAGACCGTGCCGGAGGGCTGCATCTATGTGCTGGGCGACAACCGCAATTACTCGACCGACAGCCGGTGGTCCAGCCTGGGCATGGTGGATGAGCGATATATCCTGGGGCATGTGCTGAGCGTGGTATACCCGTTCAGCGCGTTTGGATCGGTGGCGTAACGCGATGAATATACAATGGTATCCCGGACACATGACAAAAACCCGCCGGCAGATGGCGGAATATATCAAGCAGGTGGATGCGGTGTGCGAGGTTGTCGACGCGCGCATCCCCCAGGTTTCGCGCAATCCCGATATGGACCAAATCGCGGCGGGAAAGCCGAGGCTGATGGTGCTCAACCGAATCGATCTGGCCGATCCGGCGATGACTGCCGCGTGGGCGAAGCACTTCCGCGCGCAGGGCATGGCGGTCATTGAAACCGACAGCCGCGCGGGAACGGGGACGCAGGCGTTCGCAGGCGCGGTGCGCGCGCTGCTCGCGGACAAGATCGCGGCGTGGAATGAGAAAGGGCTGGTCGGGAAGGCGGTCCGTGTGATGGTGGTCGGCATCCCGAACGTGGGCAAATCCACGTTCATCAACCGCATCCTCGGGCGGAGGTCCGCCAAGGCGGCGGACAAGCCGGGCGTGACGCGCGGCAGCCAGTGGTTCCGTGTGGAAAACGGCATCGACCTGCTGGACACGCCGGGCATCCTGTGGCCGAAGTTTGATGATGAGCGGGTCGGTATTCTGCTGGCATGTACCGGAGCGATCAAGGACGACATCCTGGATGTGGAAACGCTCGGCTGCAGGCTGATGGAGCTGCTCGCGGTGCAGGCGCCGCAGGCAATTGCCGGCCGGTACGGCGTCGTGATGCCGGAGGAAAGCGATTTTCTGGGCTACGACCTGCTGCAGCAGGCGGGCCGGCGGCGCGGTTTTCTGCTGCGCGGCGGTGAGATCGATACCGAGCGCATGGCCCGCATCCTGCTCGACGAGTTTCGGGGCGGGGTGCTGGGAAGGATCACGCTTGAGAGCGTATAGGGGACTTCCAAAGTCCCCTATATACGAAAACCGGTTCCGGAGAAACCGGCTTTCGATACCCGAAGGACGCCGCCCAGGGCGGCTGGGTCGGGGTATCCAGACCCACGCGCATTTCGCGGGTCTGGATGAAAATTGCGTGGCAATTTTCTGTTCCATGCGCGCTGCGGCGCGGGGACTTTGATTATCCATTCCAAAGAGGTCGTTGCGATGACGTGGGAATTTGAGCAAAAGGCATGGGCGGCGGGCTATTCCGCAGTCTGCGGCGTGGATGAAGCGGGCCGCGGCCCGATCGCGGGGCCGGTGTGCGCGGCGGCGGTTATCCTGCCGGGCGGCATCCAGATCGAAGGGCTGAACGACTCGAAAAAGCTCAGCGAGAAAAAGCGGGAAGCGCTGTTCGAGGTGATTACGGAGAACGCGCTCGCCTGGTCGGTTTCGCTGGTGGATGAAAAGACGATCGACGAGATCAACATACTGCAGGCCACCTACTGCGCGATGCGGCAGGCGGTCGAGGGCCTGACCCGTCCGGCCGACTTCGCCTATGTGGATGGCAATCGCTCCGAGGGACTCGGCCTGCCGCATGAATGCGTGGTGGCAGGCGACGCGAAAATCCCATCGGTCGCGGCGGCCTCCATTCTCGCCAAGGTGACAAGAGACCGGCTGATGCGCCGGTTCGCGGAGCGGTATCCGGCATATGGCTTTGAAAAGCATAAGGGGTATGAGACACGGGCGCACGATCAGGCGCTGCTTGCCAACGGGCCGTGTCCGATCCACCGGAGGACCTTCCTGAGAAAGTTTTATGAAAAGCATCCGGAGGCGCCGCGATGAAAGGCGCGTGGGGGGAGCGCGCGGCGCGCGCCTTTTTGGAGCAGCGCGGCTACCGCACGGAGGCGACCAATTTCCGCACCCGCTTCGGGGAAATCGACATGATTGCGCGGGATGGAAAATATATTGTATTTGTCGAGGTCAAGACGCGGAAAAACGACCGCTTCGCCGCGGCGCGCGAGCATGTGACCGCGGCCAAGCAGGCGCGCGTCATCGCGGCGGCGGAGGCCTGGCTGCAGGCGCATCCGTCCGGCCTTCAGCCGCGGTTTGACGTGATAGAAGTGTACGGCGAGGAGGGCGCGCCTGTCCCGCCGCGCATCAACCATCTGGAAAACGCCTTTGGAGGGTGAGTATGAAGCTGTTCGACCTGCACTGCGACACCCTGTACGAGTGCTGCGAAACCGGCAGGCGCCTGCGGGAAAACGACCTGCATGTGAACCGCGCCGCCGCACAAAAATACCGCCACTACGCGCAGTTTTTCGCCCTGTTCTGCGGGGCGCGGGCGCCCTCCGAGACGCTGGCGCGGGAACGGGACTGTCTGCTTGACACGCCGGCGGACCGCCGCCTGGAGCGCATGCTGGAAACCGCGCGGCGCGAGTTCGCGGATAATGCGGATTGGCTGTCGTTCTGCCGCTCGGCGGACGATTTGGCGGAGGCGGCGCGGGACGGCAAGGCCGCGGCCTTTTTGTCCATCGAGGGCGCGGAACTGCTGCCGGACCGTCCGGACGCGCTGGAGGCCGCCTACGAGGCGGGCGTCCGGCTGCTTACCGTGACGTGGAATTACCGCAGCCGTTTCGGCTGCCCCGCGACGCTCGATCAGGAGGAGGGCCTGACGGACGCGGGGCGGGAGCTGGTGCGCGGCTGCGCGGACAGGGGGATCATCGTTGACGTGTCGCATTTGTCCGAGCAGGGCTTCTGGGACGTGTGCGAGACGATCGACGGGCCGTTCGTAGCGTCGCACAGCGATTCGCGCGCGCTGTGCCGGCATCCGCGCAACCTGACCGACCGGCAGTTTGCCGAGATCGCGCGGCGCGGCGGGCTGGTCGGCATCAACCTGTACACGCCGTTTCTGGTACGGCAGAGCGATTCGGCCATCGAGGATGCGATCGACCATATCGAGCGTTTTCTGGGGCTGTATGGGGAGCGGACGGTTGCGCTGGGCTGCGATTTCGACGGATGCGACGAATTGCCGGCCGGCATAGACGGGCTGGGCGACCTGTACCGCCTTGCGGACCGGATGCTCGCGCTGGGGTACCGGCAGAGCACGGTGGACGGCCTGTTTTATGATAACGCATTTGCATTTGTACAAAAAATGTTGTAAAAACTGCGGAGGTTTAACAATATGGATTATGTAAGCACAAGAAACAAAGCGGCCAGGGTGACCGCAGCCTATGCGATCGCCAACGGCATCGCGCCGGATGGCGGCCTGTACTGCCCGACCGGCTTTCCGGCACTTGCCGCGGAGGACTGGGAAGCGCTGGCGGGCATGGACTATAAGGGGCGCGCGGCATGCATCCTCGGCAAATTCCTGACGGATTTTTCGGCAGAGGAGCTGGCGGACTACGCGGCCAAGGCCTATGCGGATGAAAAGTTCGGCGGCGCGGATACCGCGCCGGTCGTGGCGCTCGGCGGGGGCAGGCATATGCTCGAGCTGTGGCACGGGCCGACCTGCGCGTTCAAGGATATGGCGCTGCAGATGCTGCCGCATCTGCTGACCGCCTCGCTGCGCAAAACGGGCGAAACGCGTACAGCCTGCATCCTGGTGGCGACATCGGGCGACACGGGAAAGGCTGCGCTCGACGGGTTCCACGATGTGGCGGGAACCAAAATCATGGTTTATTATCCGGTGGATGGCGTGTCCCCCATGCAGAAGCTGCAGATGGTCACGCAGGAGGGCGGAAACGTCGAGGTGGTTGCCATCCGCGGCAATTTCGACGACGCGCAGAGCGCGGTCAAGCGCATCTTCACGGATGAAAAAACGCGCGGGGAGCTTGATCGGGACGGGATGATGCTGTCATCGGCCAATTCGATCAATTGGGGCCGCTTAGCGCCGCAGATCGCTTACTATGTTTCGGCTTACTGCGATATGGTCAAAAGCGGCGCGGTGAAAATGGGCGAAAAGATCAATATCTGCGTCCCGACCGGAAATTTCGGCAACATCCTGGCAGCGTATATTGCAAAGAAGATGGGGCTGCCGGTGAACAAGCTGATCTGCGCCTCCAACCGCAACAATGTGCTGACCGACTTTTTCAAAAAAGGCGGCGCGTATGACCGGAATCGGGATTTTTACACCACAACCTCCCCGTCAATGGATATCCTGATCTCCTCCAACCTGGAACGGCTGCTGTTCTTTGCCTCGGATTACGACGACAAGCTGGTCGCGGAGCTGATGGACAAGCTCGCGCGCGGCGGCAGCTACCAGGTCGCAAAGGATGTGTTTGCGAAAATCGACGCGGACTTCGACGCGGGCTGCTGCGACGACCGCGCCGCCGCGGAAACCATCCGGACGCTGTGGGAGACCGAGCATTACCTGTGCGATACGCATACGGCGGTTGCGGTGCGGGTATACGAGGATTACCGCGCCCGCACAGGGGATGAGACGCCGGTTGTGATCGCGTCCACGGCGTCGCCGTTCAAGTTCTGCCGTTCGGTCATCGAGGCGCTCGGCGGGACGCTGGAAAAGGACGACGTGACCCAGCTTGACGTATTGACCGCGCTGACGGGCGTGCCGGCGCCCGCACCGCTCGCCGCGCTGGCGGGCAGGCACCCGCGCTTTGAGCGCGTGGTGGACAAGGCTGATATCCTTTCGACCGTCAGCCTGCTGCGGGACCTGTAAGCATGGCGCTGTATACGCTGGCCGACCTGCATCTGGCCACGGGCGTGGAAAAGCCGATGGATATTTTCGGCGGCCGCTGGCAGGGGCATACGGATAAGATCGTAACGCATTGGCGCGCGCTCGTCGCGCCGGAGGATACCGTTGTGCTGGGCGGGGATATTTCCTGGGGCATCAGCCTTGCGGAAGCAAGGGGGGACTTCGCCCTGATCGACGGGCTGCCGGGCAGAAAGCTGATACTCAAGGGAAACCACGACCTCTGGTGGGAGACCGCGGCAAAAATGCACCGTTTTTTAGAGGAAAACGGCTTTTCCACGATCGATTTCCTGCATAACAACTGTTTTTTCTACGGCGGAACCGCGTTGTGCGGTACGCGCGGCTGGCCGTTTGAGGAGGATTTCTCCGACCCGCATAACGAAAAAATATTCCGGCGCGAGCTGCTCCGGCTGGAGGCCTCGCTCAAGCTGGGCGCGGCGGCGGAGCCGGAGGAGATCATCTGCTTCCTGCATTACCCGCCGCTGTATGCGGGCTTCCGCTGCGGGCCGATGATCGAGCTGATGCAGCGGTACGGCGTCAGGCGCTGCATTTACGGCCACCTCCACTCGGAAAGCCTGCGCTACGCGGTCGAGGGCGTGCATGAGGGGATAGAATGGCGGCTGGTTTCGGGAGATCATGTGGATTTCACCCCGATTTTTCTGAAAAAGTAGAAAAAAGTATGGAAATCCTTATAATAATCTGGTAAAATAACTTAGATACAACAAAGTATTCAAGTAAGGAGTTTGGCAACATGGAACTGAAAAATACGGAAAAGCAGGAGCACAGCGTTGTCGCGCTGACGATCGAGGTAACCAAGGCGGAGTTTGAGGCCGCTAAGGACAAGGCGTTCAAGAAAACCGGCAAAAATATCACGGTGCCGGGCTTCCGTAAGGGAAAGGCGCCGCGCAAGATGATCGAAAAGCTGTACGGCGAGGGCGTGTTCTTTGAAGAGGCTTTTAATATTGTATATCCGGAAGCGATGGATATGGCTGTGGAGCAGTCCGGCATCAAGCCGGTGGGCCGCGCGGACGTCGATCTGGGCGACCCTGCGGAAGAGGGCGGCCTGACCATCATCGCCAAGGTGCCGGTTGAGCCGGAGGTCGAGCTGGGCGAATATAAGGGCATTGAAGTGGAAAAGGAAACGGTCAAGGTCCTCGCCGCGGACGTCAAGGCTGAGCTGAACCGTCTGGCGCAGCGCAACGCGCGCACGGAAACGGTCGACCGCAAGGCGAAGAAGAACGACACGGTCGATCTGGACTTTGAGGGCTTTGTCGACGGCCAGCCGTTTGACGGCGGCAAGGCGGAGCATCACGCGCTGACGCTCGGCTCGGGTTCGTTCATCCCGGGCTTTGAGGACCAGCTGATCGGCTGCAAGGCGGGCGACGAGAAGGACGTTGTCGTAACCTTCCCTGAGGAGTACCATGCCAAGGAGCTGGCCGGCAAGGAGGCCGTGTTCAAGTGCAAGGTGCATAAGGTTGAGGAAACCATCCTGCCGGAAATGGACGACGAGTTCGCCAAAGACGTGTCCGACACCTGCGAAACGCTCGACGACCTGAAAAAGGAGATCAGCGACCGCCTGAAGGCGCAGCGCCAGGAAGCGGTCGAGCACGATTTTGAGGATAAGCTGATCGACGGCCTGATTGCGGTTATGAAAGCGGACATCCCGCAGGCCATGATCGAGAACCAGATCGATTCCGCCGTACAGGATTTCGGCTACCGCATGCAGATGCAGGGCATGGGGATGGAGCAGTACCTCAAGATGACCGGCACGGATATGAACACGTTCCGCGGCATGTTCCGCGAGCAGGCGGAGCGCCAGGTCAAGACCCGTCTCGCGCTGCAGAAGCTCGCCGCGCTGGAGAATATCGCAGTTTCCGACACGGAAGTGGATGAGGAATATGGTAAAATGGCGGAGCAGTACGGCATGGAGGTCGATAAGATCAAGGCTGCCGTTAATGCGGACGCGCTGCGCGAGGATCTGAAGATCTCGAACGCGCTGGAGTTCCTCAAGAAAAATGCCAAGGTGAAAAAGCCGGCGGCCAAGAAAAAGTCCGCTGATGAAGCCGAGGCTGCGGAGGATGCGGCGGAGTAATCCGCTTTCCGCGCAAAAAAGCATAAGAAGTACGGGGCGGACGTACAGCCGCCCCCAGTAAAAAAGCCGCGGCACCGCGCGGCTCTTTTACACTGGAACCCGCAGGGAGGAACCGGCGGCCGCCGTCTCCCAGCATGCGGGACGGGGGGAGCGGGCGTTCCCGCGCCCCGTATCCCGCCGGATGGAAGCGTGCCGCTTCCGCCCCTCTTGGAAAGGAGTCTTAACGTGAGTTTAGTCCCAATGGTTATCGAGCAGACCGGACGCGGCGAGCGTTCGTTTGACATTTACTCCCGCCTGCTCAACGACCGCATCGTCATGCTCTGCGAGGAGGTCAATGACACGACCGCGTCGCTGGTCGTTGCCCAGCTGCTGTATCTGGAGGCGCAGGATCCGGATAAGGATATCTCGCTGTATATCAACAGCCCCGGCGGTTCGGTCACAGCGGGCATGGCGATCTACGACACCATGAATTATATCAAATGCGATGTTTCGACCATTTGCATCGGCATGGCCGCCTCGATGGGCGCGTTCCTGCTGTCTTCGGGCGCGAAGGGCAAGCGCTATGCGCTTCCCAACGCGGAAATCATGATCCATCAGCCCTCTGCGGGTACGCAGGGCCAGATCACGGATATGGCGATCCATCTCAAGCGGTTGGAGATCATCAAAAAACGCATGAACAAGATCCTGTCGGAAAATACCGGCAAGCCGATCGAGGTCGTGACCGCGGACTGCGAGCGCGATAATTTCATGTCCGCGGAGGAAGCGGTAGAATACGGCTTGATCGATAAGGTGTTCGACAAGCATTGAGGAAACACAAAAGGGCAATTAGCCGGATAGAGGTGCCATATGCCGAATTATGATGATGAAAAAACGCTGAAATGCTCCTTCTGCGGCAAGCCGCAGAATCGGGTGCGCAAGCTGATCGCCGGTCCGGGCGTGTATATTTGCGACGAGTGCATCGGCGTATGCACCAGCATTTTGGACGATGAGCTGGATTTTTCCGCGGACGAACGCGAAGAAACCGCGATGATCCAGCCCGAGCGCCTGCCGACCCCGCAGGAGCTCAAGGCCGTGCTCGATGAGTATGTCATCGGGCAGGACCGCGCGAAGGTCGCGCTGTCCGTTGCGGTATACAACCACTATAAGCGCATTTATCATCCGGATACCGAGGTGGAGCTGCAAAAATCCAATATCCTGATGCTGGGGCCGTCCGGTTCCGGCAAGACGCTGCTCGCACAGACGCTGGCCAAGACCTTGCAGGTCCCGTTCGCCATTGCGGACGCGACCACGCTGACCGAGGCTGGCTATGTGGGCGAGGATGTGGAAAACATCCTGCTCCGCCTGATACAGGCAGCGGATTTTGACGTGGAGCTGGCGGAGCACGGCATTATCTATGTCGATGAGATCGACAAGATCGCCCGTAAGAGCGAAAACCCCTCGATCACGCGCGACGTGTCGGGCGAGGGCGTGCAGCAGGCGCTTCTCAAGATGCTGGAGGGTACGACGGCAAACGTCCCGCCGCAGGGCGGCCGCAAACATCCGCATCAGGAGTTTATCCAGATTGATACAACCAATATCCTGTTCATCTGCGGCGGCGCATTCGATGGGATCGAGGGTATCATCCAGAGGCGCATCGGCAAGCAGGGGATGGGCTTTGGGTCTGAGGTGAAGGGCAAGCAGGAGGATCAGACCGACCGCCTGCTGGCGCAGATCGAGCCGCATGACCTGATGAAATACGGCCTGATTCCCGAGCTGATCGGCCGTCTGCCGGCGATCGTGTCGCTGGATACGCTGGACGAAGCGGCGCTCGTGCGCATCCTGCAGGAGCCGAAAAACGCGCTTGTCAAGCAGTATGAGACGCTGTTTGCGATGGATGGCGTCGCGCTTTCGTTTGAGCCGGAGGCGCTCGTCAAGGTGGCGGAGATCGCGCTGCAGCGCAAGACCGGCGCGCGCGGGCTGCGCGGCGTGCTGGAAAGCGTGATGACCGATATCATGTTCCGCATCCCGTCCGATGAGACGGTCAACCGCGTCACGATCACGCGCGATGTGGTAGAGGGCAAAAGCGAGCCGGTCCTGGGATACGGCGCGCGGCTTGCGCTGCCGTCCGCAGGGAAAAAGGACGCCGAGGTCGAAAAGCTGGCCATGCCGAATATAAGCGCATAAAACGATGAAAAATGTGGGCGGGACGTTCGTTTCGCCCGCTTTTTTGCTTTTTTGACAGTATGCGGCGCTTTACAAGCGACAAAAAATATACTATACTGACTTTATCCAACTATTTTCCGCAAGGAGAGGAACTATGATAGAAACAATCGGGACAACGCTGACGCGGCTGCCGGTGCTGCCGCTGCGCGGCCTGACAGCGTTTCCTCAAATGATTATTCATTTTGACGTGGGCAGAATGATGTCGATCCGCGCGCTGGAGGCGGGGATGAAGAACGGGCAGATGATTTTCCTGACCGCCCAGCGCGAACTGAAAACCGATACCCCGTCGCCGGGCGACCTGTACCAGATGGGGACGGTGTGCATGATCAAGCAGATCCTGCGTCTGCCGGGCGACAATATCCGCGTTCTGGTCGAAGGGCGCAGCCGCGCGCTGGCGCATCAGTTCGTCAATCCGACGCGCGACGACGGCTGCATTTACGCTGAAGTGGAGGAACTGGAGGATTATTTCGAGGGCGTCACCGAACGGCGCGCCCAGGCGCTCGTCCGCACGGCGCAGGAGCGCTTCGCCGAGTATGCGCAGCATGCGGCGCGCATTTCGCCCGATGTGGAGATGACGGTCGCCGCGGGCGGCGCGCCGGGCTGGCTGGCGGATTATATCGCGCAGAACCTCGCGGTCGATGTGT
Organism: Agathobaculum sp. TL06; assembly: GCF_054658635.1. NCBI lineage: Bacteria > Bacillati > Bacillota > Clostridia > Eubacteriales > Butyricicoccaceae > Agathobaculum > Agathobaculum sp. TL06. Next base: position 3,965 of record NZ_BAAGGY010000006.1, on the reverse strand, counting down.
CCGCCAAGCAGGAGATCCTGGAGGAGCTGAACGTGACGCGGCGCCTGGCCATGGTGATCCGCCTGCTGGGCGAGGAAACCGAAATCCTCAAGATCGAAAACGAGATACAGGACGAACTGAAAACGCAGATCGACAAGAATCAGCGGGAATACTATCTGCGGGAGCAGATCAAGGTCATCCAGGGGGAGCTGGGCGAACAGGACGCCGCTGCGGAAGCGGAGGACTACCGCAAGCGTGTGCTTGCCCTGCACCTGCCGCAGGAATGCGAGGAAAAGCTGCTGAAGGAGGTCGACCGCTTTGCCAAGCTGAGCGGCTCAAACGCGGAGCAGGGTGTGGTTCGCACCTATCTGGATACCGTGCTGGAGCTGCCGTGGAACCGCAAAAGCGAGGAACGGCACGACCTGCAGGCTGCGCAGGATATCCTTGAGCGGGACCACTATGGTTTGAAAAAGGTCAAGGAGCGTATCATGGAGTTCCTGGCGGTCAAAGTGCTTGCGCCTGAGCTGAAGGGGCAGGTGCTGTGCCTGGTCGGACCGCCGGGCGTGGGCAAGACCTCAATCGCCAAATCGGTCGCAGAGGCGATGGGCCGCAATTACGCGCGCATGAGCCTGGGCGGCGTGCGGGACGAGGCGGATATCCGCGGCCACCGCAAGACCTACATCGGCGCGATGCCCGGCCGCATTATCGACGCGCTGCGCCGCGCGGGGACCGCAAACCCGCTCATCCTGCTCGACGAGATTGACAAGATGGGCAGCGACTTTCGGGGCGATCCGGCGTCGGCCATGCTGGAGGTGCTGGACACCGAGCAGAACGTTGCGTTCCGCGACCATTACATCGAGCTGCCGTTCGACCTGTCCGACGTGCTGTTCCTGACAACGGCGAACGATCTGTCGACCGTGCCGCGCCCGCTGCTTGACCGCATGGAGGTTATCGAGCTGTCTTCCTATACGGAGGAGGAAAAGCGTCAGATCGCGCTGCATCACCTGCTGCCCAAGCAGATGAAAAAGCATGGCCTGCAGAAGTCCCAGCTTACGCTGAGCGAAAAGATGCTGGGAACGGTGATCGCCGGATATACGCGGGAAGCCGGCGTGCGGCGGCTGGAGCAGCTGCTCGCCAAGCTGTGCCGGAAAGCGGCAAAGCATGTCGCGGATGGCGGGAAGCGGCTGATCGTATCGAATAAAAATATGGAAAGCCTGCTCGGTGTGCCGCCCTACAAGGACGACGTGGTGAGCAAAAAGGACGAAGTCGGCATTGTCAACGGGCTGGCGTGGACAAGCGTCGGCGGCGAGATGCTCGAGGTGGAAGTGGCGGTCGTGCCGGGTACGGGCAAGATCGAGGTCACGGGCAACCTGGGTACGGTCATGCAGGAGAGCGCGAAAGCGGCGGTCACATTCGTCCGTTCGCGCGCGCAGACGCTGGATATCGACCCGATGTTCTACAAGGATAACGACCTGCATATCCATTTTCCGGAGGCCGCCGTCCCGAAGGACGGGCCTTCCGCGGGCGTGACGATCACGACCGCGTTGGTTTCCGCGCTGACCGAAGCACCGGTGCGGCATGACGTCGCCATGACGGGCGAGGTAACGCTGCGCGGCCGCGTGCTGCCGATCGGCGGCCTGCGGGAAAAAACCATGGCGGCGTACCGCGCGGGCATCAAGACGGTAGTCATCCCCAAGGAGAACGAGCCCGACCTGCAGGATATTGAGCCGGTGGTGCGCGAGACGCTGCGGTTCGTTCCCGCCGCGCATATGGACACCGTGATGGAAACGGCGATCGATTTTTCGAAGCGGCCGGAAAAAAGGAAGAAATCGGCGCGCAGGCCGGTCGCAAGGCATACGGATGCGCCGGCGGCGCCGGTTGTACAGTAACGGAGGCGGGGAAGCATGCTCAATCTGCACAATGCGGAATTTCTCCGCTCTGCGGTGAAAGAGAGCGATTTCCCATCGGACGGACTGCCGCAGGTGGTGTTTGCCGGCAAGTCCAACGTGGGAAAAAGCTCGGTTATCAACAAACTGCTGGGCCGCAAAAACTTTGCGCGCGTCAGCGCGCAGCCGGGCAAAACCGTGCATATCAACTATTTCATGATCGACAGGAAGATGTATCTGGTCGATCTGCCCGGATACGGCTACGCGCGGGTATCCAAAGCGGAGCAGCAGCGGTGGGGGGCGCTGATGGAAACCTATTTTGCGTTAGGGCTGCTCACGGTCGGAATACAGATCGTCGATATCCGGCACAAGCCGACGCGGGATGATGTGACCATGGCGGACTGGTTCCGCGCCTCGGATAAGCCGTGGATCGTCGTGGCCAATAAGCTGGACAAGATTAAGAAAAGCCAGTTGGAGGGAAATATGGCCGAAATCAGGCAGACGCTCCTGCTTCCGGTGGAGGTGCCGGTCATTCCGTTTTCAGCGGAGAAAGGGATAGGAAGAGACGAGGTCCTTGCACATATTTATGGATATATTGGAAAGGAAGGCTCGGAACAATGAATTTCTTCCGCCGTTTTATGGCTGGACGCTATGGAAGCGACCAGCTTAACAATGCGCTGCTTTTGCTGGGCGTGGCGCTGATTCTGATTGAATGGATCACAGGCTGGAACTGGATGGGTGTGTTCATCCTCGCGCTGCTGATCCTGTGCTATTTCCGTATCTTTTCGCGCAACATCCAGGCGCGGTATGCGGAGAATCAAAAGTTTTTGCGGTGGTGGGGACCCGTTTCGGTCAAGCTCCGCAATGCGCGCATGCGCTTCGCGGACAGAAAAACGCACCGCTATTACAAATGCCCCCAGTGCAAGCAAAGGCTCCGCGTTCCGCGCGGAAAAGGGAAGATTAACATCACCTGCCCGCACTGCCATACACAGTTTGTCCGCAAAACGTAAGCCGCTGGAATTATCTGTGATAAAGAGGCAAAATGGACTTGCATTTTTCCTGAAAAAACGTATAATAGGATTATAAATACGACCAGGGGGCGATTCCAATGACCGTTGATCAGTTGATTGGCAAAATCTACAACAAACTCAGCAAGGCGGATATTGCTGGGACGCAGGGCAAGGTAGCCGTGCAGTTTAATCTTACCGGCAAGGTCACCGGTGTCTTCTACATCGAGATCCTCAATGGCGTGCTTTCGGTAATGCCGTATGAGTATATCGATCGTGATGCCAGCGTATCTGGAACGCTGACCAATCTGGAGAAAATCCTTAACGGGAAGTTGATTCCGCAGGTTGCCATTGCGGAAGGCAAAATCAAGGTAGAGGGAAATGTCGATAAGGTAATGCTGCTGGCCGAATTGATGAAATAAGCTTTCGTTTATAAAAAACCGCCTGTTTGTCCTGCAAACAGGCGGTTTTTTGCATAAAATAAGAAAATGGGGAAAGGCTTTTGATGTGGCCATAACGCAGAAAACCGAAGCAAAAGAGAAAGGAAGGGTTGACAAAGGAGCAGGGGATATAGTATAGTAAACGAGCCGCGCGAGGGCGGGGCGGAAAAAGCTGAAAAAAGAAGAAAAAAGTTCTTGACAAACAGCTTAGGGTTTGATATACTGAATAAGCTGCTTCGGAAGGGGCGGCGGCCGGAAAAGTTCGGAAAAGAGAAAGAACGGCTCGAAAATCTGAAAAAAAGATTGAAAAAAGTTCTTGACAAAGCGAACTGCTTCTGGTATACTAAATAAGCTGTCACCGAGAAAAAGAAAGAATCTGGAAAGATTCCGTAAGGTTCCGGTGAAAGCGGATTGTACCTTGTAAATTAAACAACGAGAAAGCTTAACACTTGAAAGAGTGTGTAGTGCGAACCTGAAATTCTGAGAGTAATACTCTTGGTAAATCGCTGGAAGTCGGAACTCCAGTAAAAAGAAACCGACACGTCAGACTCTAAAGTCGATTAAAAGAACGAAAGTTCTCTTAATACAATTTTTAGAGAGTTTGATCCTGGCTCAGGATGAACGCTGGCGGCGTGCCTAACACATGCAAGTCG